>DUEL01000019.1 GCA_011192125.1 Thermoflexia bacterium | reverse complement strand
GGCCGGTGTTAGGCCTGCTGGGAAGGAGTCTCACACCCGATGTCCGAACTCCTGTCCGAAGGTCAGCAGCTCACCTCGATTGACACTCACATAGATTCGGCTTATACTGTTCGCTGGTGCTCCGAAGGTTTCTTTACGACACTCGAGGAGGTGGACTGATGGGAGTGCAGGAGTTCTTCCAGAGGCTCGCGGGGCTGGATCCGGCGCGCCTTCAGGGGTTCAGCGGTGTGGTCCTCTTCGATCTGTCCGGTGAGGATGGGGGGAAGTGGACCGTCACCTTCAGCACGGATGGAATCAAAGTGGAGGAGGGGGAGACCACCACGCCCGATCTGACGCTCTCGATGGACGCCCGGGATTTCCTGGCGTTGTCGAAGGGCGAACTCAGTCCAATGAACGCTTTTATGCAAGGCAAACTCAAGGTCAGTGGCGACATGTCGATGGCGATGCGGCTGCAGAACATCCTGACGTGAGGAGGGCGGACGCGGAGGGAAACCCGTCTCACGTCGGGGTTCAAACCCGCCCCCAGGCCGACGACAGGCCGGGGGCTTTGTGTTGGCCTGCAGGACGTCTGCAGGTTGAGGGATGACGGGAAAGGGATATAATTCGGCAGGAGGCAGGGGGTAAGAAGCAGGAGGTGAGAGATTCGACGACGAGCGTTGACGATGTCAGCCTTCTGTCAGCCTCTTGTCTGTGCAAGTTCATCCTTGAAGGACCGGATTGAGGTATACTTTTCCAGGCAACACGGGAGGCAAGAAGCAGGAGGCAGGGATGGTCATCGAGGTACGCGATCTGGTGAAGCGGTACGGTGACGTGACGGCGGTGGACCGCCTCTCGTTCGAGGTGGAGCGGGGGGAGGTGTTCGGCTTGCTGGGCCCCAATGGGGCGGGCAAGACGACGACGATCCGCGTCATTATGGACATCCTCCGTCCCGACGAGGGGGAAGTCCGCGTGCTGGGCCTCCCTCCCCGCGAGGCGAAGCATCGGGTCGGATACCTGCCCGAGGAGCGGGGCCTCTATCGAAACCTGAAGGTGCTGGATACGCTGGTGTACCTTGCCGAACTGAAGGGGGTCAAGCGGGCTGTGGCCCGGGAGCGAGCGATGCGTCTCCTGGAGGAGGTCGATCTGGCCGACTGGGCCGGCCGGAAGGTGCGCGACCTGAGCCGGGGGATGCAGCAGCGGCTCCAGTTCATCGCCAGTTTCGTCCACGATCCCGAGGTGCTCTTCCTCGACGAGCCGTTCCAGGGACTCGACCCATTGAACGTGGACCGGATCAAGCGGCTCATCCTCGCGCTCCACGAACAGGGGAAGACGATCGTCCTCAGCAGCCATCAGATGGACCTGGTCGAGGCGCTGTGCGACCGGATCCTGCTGGTTAACCACGGCAAGCGGGTCCTCTATGGAGATCTGGCGGAGATCAAGCGGCGGTACGCTCCCAACGCGGTCCGCGTGCGGGCCCCGTTCCTCCCGCCGGACCTGCCCGGGGTTGCGGAAGTGCGGTCGGAGGACGGAAGTTTCTACCTCACGCTGATCGAGGGGAGACAGCCGAATGAGATTCTTCGGGCGCTGATCGCGCAGGATGTAGAGGTGGAGGCGTTCGAGGTCGCTTCGGTGCCCCTGGAGCAGATCTTCATCGCCGCGGTGAAGGAGGGGGTGGAATGAAACTCGATTGGCGTAAAGTGTGGGTCGTTGCTCGGCATGAGTACCTGACCAACGTCCGTCGGACCGGCTTCATCATTATGACGGCCATCGTGCCGACGCTGGGTCTGATCGCCCTCCTCGTCGGAGCGCTGCTGGCTCCACAGGCTCGTCAGATCGGGGAGTCGATTGCCTCCTTCTTCGACACTGGCGGCAAGCGGATCGGGCTGGTGGACCACTCCGGCGAGTTCACCCCCGTTCTCCCGGAGTACGAGGATACGTTCACCGTCTTCGCCAGCGACGAGGAGGCGGAGGCGGCCGTCGACGCGGACGAGGTCGAGATCGTGCTGGTGGTCCCGGAGGATTACCTGGAGACGGGGCGCGTCATCGTGCTGACCAAGGGGAGCGGGTTCGACGCGGCGGTCGTGGAGGATTCGCCCACAATCCACGCCTTCTTCGTCGATCACCTGCTGGACGGGAAGGTGGATCCCGAACTGCGGGCCCGTCTGATCGACCCGATCGAGCCGGAGCTCAGGATGCTGGGAGGGAAAGAGGGCGTGTCGGGAGGATGGGGGGTGGTCTTCGGCTTCTTCATTCCTTACTTCCTGGCGGTCTTCCTGGTGATGACCATCTTTACCTCGTCCGGCTATCTGTTGCAGGGCGTGGCCGAGGAGAAGGAAAGCCGCGTGATCGAGATCGTCGTCTCGTCCGTGCGCCCGATCGAACTGATGGCTGGCAAGGTCATCGGGCTGGGCGCGCTGGGGCTGACACAGGTCGGCGTGTGGCTGGGTAGCGTCTGGCTCCTGAGCGGCGGCGCGGCGGCGCTTCTGGCGGTGGCCGCGACGTTGGTCGCCCCCCGCGTCTTCCTGCTCGCGGCTGTGTACTACGTGCTGGGCTTTCTGCTCTACGCCGTGCTGATGGCTGGTGTCGGCGCGTTGGGGACGACGATGCGGGAGAGTCAGCAGTTGGCCGGGATCTTCTCCATGTTCGCGATGATCCCGTACATGCTCAGCGGTCTCCTGTTTGCCAATCCCAACGTCGGCCTGGCCCGCGCCCTGAGTTACTTCCCCCTGACCGCGCCGACGATGATGATGATGCGGCTGCCGCTGGCCGACGTGCCGACGATCGACATCGTCGTCAGTATCCTGGTGTTACTGGCCTCGATCCCGGCCGCCCTGTGGTTTGGCGGGCGGTTGTTCGAGATCGGGCTGCTCATCTACGGCAAGCGGCCGACGATGCGGGAGGTGTGGGCCATCCTGCGGGGAAGCCGCACGGTGGCCCGGTCGTAGGGAAAACCACAGAGGCACTGAGGAACATAGGTTTACTGAGGACTCTCTGTGCCCTCCGTGCCTCTGTGGTAGGATCAATCCATCTCGGCCAGTCGTCGCTTCAGATAGTCGATGGGTGGCACAGGGTACGGATCGGCCTCGTTGAGGACCGCCAGGTAGAGGCTGACGTAGTCGCCGAAGTGGATGGTCGAGAGCATCTGGGCCAACCGGCTCTCGCCTCGCCCCCACACCTCGTCGACCATCACGCCTTCTTGGAGCAGCAGCTCTTTGGTGACATCCCACCGGGCCTGGATGCGGGGTGGGTCGAGCGGGGAGCGGAGCATCAACACCGAGATCCGCTCGCGCACCCCATCCGGCAGGCCGTAGCCGACGACGGCGTTGTGGTTCAGTTCCGGCAGTTCCTCCCACACCGCCCAGTTCTTCCCGTTCTCGTTGAACTGCCCCTTCCACCGCCGCGCCACGGGCGCGAGGAACCCCGCCCCGTACACCACCGGCAGCCGCCCGACCAACTGGCCGGCCATCCGCTTGGCGGGGTTGCGTGGGACTGGCACGTCGGGTGTCAGTTCCTCCTGCCACGCCCGCATCACCTCCACCGCCTCCTCCAGGTCGGCGGAGTAATCCCGGATCAGCCCCATCTGATACAGCAGGGCGAGGAGGAGGGTGAAGGAGTAGCCCAGGGCGGCGCGAGGAGGTGCGTTGTACTCAAAGCGCAGCAGGGGCCATCCTTGCTCTTTGGCGAGGGCTCCCAGTTTTCCCCCGGTCGTCACGGCGAGAAGGCGCGCGCCCCGCTCGGCGGCCTGCGTGGTGGCGCTCAGCGTCTCCTCCGTGTTGCCGGAGTAACTGGAGGCGATCACCACGTCCGATGGCCCCACGTAGGCCGGCACGTCGTAGCCGCCGACCGAGAGGATAGGGACCGGGCACTCGTCGGCGACCAGCCCGGCGAGAAGCGCGCCACCGATTGCCGACCCGCCCATCCCCAGAATGACGACCTTCTGCGGCGATCGATACTCGGGCGGTAAGGTGAATTCCTTGCCGATCTTCCACGCATCGACGCATTGATCCGGCAGTTCCCGGATCCGGTCACGCATTCCCTGGGAATCGATTTCGGCTATGAATTTTTCGTCGTCCAGCGTTCGCATTTCTCCTCCTCAGTATGCGGGTTTCAGGGTTCGAGGTTCGGGGTTCGGGGCTCTTCCAGGCTCAGTTGGTAGACCTCACGGCGGTTCCAGCCGGAGAGAGCCGCTACTTCGCGGACGGCCTCCGAGCGGGGTATCCCCGCCCGCAGTCGTTGTTCCAGGGCCCGGCGCACCGTTTCGGCGTCCCACCTCTCCTCCCCGCGGAGTGCGCCGCCGATGACCAGGGTGAACTCCCCGCGGGGCTCCTCCCCCTGGAATCGGGAGCGGGCCTGGGAGAGGGTCCCCCGCCAGATCTCCTCGAACCGCTTGGTCAGTTCGCGGCAGATGGCGACCGGCCGGTCGCCGAGCACCTCCTCCAGGTCGGTCAGGGCCTCCTGCAGCCGATGGGGGGTCTCGAAGGCGACGAGCGTGCGTGGCTCGTGGGCCACCTCGGCCAGCAGCGCCCGTCGCTGGCTGCGTCGACGCGGCAGGAAGCCCAGGTAGACGAACTGGTCGGTGGGGAGGCCGGAGGCGACCAGGGCGGCGATCGGCGCCGAGGGACCGGGGATCGGTACCACCCGGTGGCCGCGTTCGACGGCGGCGCGGACCAGTTCGTAGCCGGGGTCGGAAAGGCCCGGCATCCCGGCCTCGGAGATGAGGGCCACATCGCCCCGTTCCAGCGCCTCCAGTAACTGATGCTCCCGGGCTGCCTTGTTCCCCTCAAAGTAACTGACGACCGGCGTTGTGATCTCGTACCGGTCCAGCAGGATGCGGGCTCGGCGGGTATCCTCGGCGGCGATCAGGGGGACCTCCCGTAGCACCCGGAGGGCGCGGAGGGTGATGTCCTCCAGGTTGCCGATGGGGGTGCCGACGAGGTAAAGGGTGCCCACCGTCGCCTCCTTCGGCTACGTGGCCCGGTAGGAGATCCCCCGCAGGAGCCCCTGTCGCCCCTCGAACACGTCGCCGATGACCAGTCCGCCCTTGTGGATCTCGTATTGCCGGATCGCTTTGTCGTGGTCGGAGCCCCGCATCTTCAGGACGACGATCGCCCGCCGAATCGCGCTCTCCACCTCGACGTACCGGAGGAGGATGATGGTCTCGACGACGAAGGCCAGGCCGCCCTTGTCTGCCCGGACGGCTTCGGAGCGGGCCTCCTCGCCCAGGAGCAGGCTCGTGATCCCCTCTCGCCGCAGGCCGTTGGCTACCCGCGTGTAGATCTGGCGCAGTTCGTGGGGGTCGTGGGCCAGCCGGTTAAAGTGAGTGATGCTATCCAGCACGACCCGACGGATGTCGTGTTCCCTGATCAGCCGGTCGATGATGCTCTCCGGCGTCTCCAGACCGGCGAGAAAGACCTCTGGCGAGGTGAACATCAGGTGCAGCCGTTGTTCTCGTTCCAGGCTCTCCAGGTCCCATCCCAACGAGGCAGCGTCCCGATACAAGGAACGGGGGAACTCCTCAAAAGAGATCAGCAAGCCGGGTTCGTGCTCTTCGGTCGCGCCGTGGATGAGGAACTGCAGCCCAAGGGAGGTTTTGCCTGTGCCAGGAGCACCTCGGATAAGCACCACCGATCCAGGCAGGAATCCCCCGTGCAGCATCTCGTCCAGGCCGGGTACGCCCGTGCGGACGCGTCTCTTGGTCAACGGTTCCCTCCTTCCTGCTTCCTGTGCCTGCTGAAAACGAGTGATGCTCCCTGTGCGGCTCAGCGCCAATTCTCCCAGTTCAGGGTGCAAACGACGTACCCGAGGGATGCGCTGGCGTATCCTCCCAGTTCCACAGTGATTGGCTCGGAAAGCGGAGCGCAGTTACCCTGGGCGTCGGGCTCTTTGCACCACACCTGTACCTGGATCTGCATCATGCGGTAGGCTGTGGGGTCGCAGGAGCGCTCCCAGGCAGCCTCGTTGCCGTAAATCAGGTTGAACCGGGCGTCCGCACCGGCTACTAGGTCAAAGATCTGGGGAACGCCAGGGCACTGGACGCGGACACGGTAGCCGGGGAGGGGATTGCCGTCCAGGTCCTGGAAATGGCCGGCCACGCCCGACCAGTGGTCGTACTCTGGACGGCGGTAGATGACCTCGCAGGTGAAGGGATAGGGGGCTCGGGTGACCCGTGGGGTGGGGGTAGGGGTGGGGGGCCAGGTGGCGGTGGCGGTGGGCGTGCTGGTCGGCGTGCGAGTGGGACGGGGAGTAGCGGTCGGTAAGGGGGTGAAGGTAGGCGTCGGCGTCCAGGTCGGCGGAAGCGACGGAGTGGGGAGCACGAAGGGGGTCGGAGAGACCGCTGCTCTTCGCGGAGGCGGGAACGGGTTGAAGAAGATGTAGGGGTTGATCAAGATGACCAGGTAGCCGATCAGGGTCACCAAAGTTAGAGCCAGCAGGCCGATGCTCAGGCTGTTCAGGACGGTCGAGCCGCCGGTTTTCATCGCTTCGCCCTCCGCCCTCTGGTCCCCTCTTTAAGGGGAGAGATTCACAAACCGTTCGATCTGCGCCTCCGCCCACAGGTTATCCAGCCACTCCTGGAAGACCCGGCTCTTGAGCAGTTGCAGGTTCTCCGGACTGAGAGACCGGTTGGGATCCCGCTCGAGGACCTGGACGATGTGGTAGCCGAAGGGGCTTTGAACGACCGGGCTGATCTGGCCAGCCTGGAGGCTGAAGGCGGCCTCTTCGACCTCCGGGGCCAGCAGGACGCCACGGGGGAACCATCCCAGGTCGCCTCCTGCCTCCCGGGTGCTCTCGTCCTGGGAGTACCGCCGGGCCAGTTCGGCGAAATCCGCACCGGCCTGGAGCTGAGCCAGTAACTGCTCCGCCTCCTCCCGGGTGTCCACCAGGATGTGGCGGGCATGGACGTGCTCGGCGGTCTCGGGCACCGAGGAGGTGACCCATTCGAAGACCTTCTGGTAGAGCATCGTCGCCCTCTGGCCTTCGCGCACCTCCTCCACGGTGAGGCCGTTCTGCTCCAGTTGTTGCTGGAACGCCTCTTCTCCGCCGACCTCCTCGATGAGTTGGGCCAGCGCAGCCTCCACCTCCTCGTCGCTCACCGTGATCCCTTCCCGCGCTGCCGCCTGCTCGACGAGGGCCTGCTCAATCATGCCGGTGAGGACATCCTGGCGGAGCTGGAGCAACTGAGCCTGCCCCTCTTCGGTGGAGAGGTCCACACCGGAGGAGATCATCGCCGCCTCGTACCGGGCGACCTGCCGTTCGTAATCCACCAGGTAGATGGGTTGGCCGTTGACCCGGGCGGCGAGTGGGCGGTCGGCGGTGGGGGAGGCAGGGATCGGCGTGGGGGCGACGGTCCCTTCGGCGACGGCTCCCCCTGGCGGTGGGGCTGCTGTGGGGGGTGAGACTGCCGGACTGCACGCGGTGAGAAGGAACAATATCAGCACCAGGCCGGGGAGTGCTTTCTGCTTCTGCATCCGGGTTGCCTCCGGTCGTGGATATGTGCACTCATTATACTACAGCGAGGTCTATGTGCAACCGTTCGGTTGTCATCCGCTCTTTCCCATCGTATAATCAGGCGTCAAACGTCGGGCGTCAAGCGTCATACGTCAAGCGTCAAACGTCAGAGGTCAGGGAGGGATGAGGATTCGAGCGGGGGTTGTCACTATCAGCGATAAAGGGTACGCCGGAGAGCGGGAGGACGTGAGCGGTGCGATGATGGCCGATCTCCTGGCGAAGATGGGGATCGAGGTGGTGCGGCGGACGATCGTCCCCGACGAGCCCCAACAGATCCAGGAAGTGCTGGTCGAATGGGCGGATCGGGAGGACCTGGATCTGGTACTCACCACCGGAGGGACAGGACTGACGCCGCGGGACCGCACGCCGGAGGCGACCCGGGCGGTCATCGACCGGGAGGTGCCTGGATTGGCGGAGGTGCTCCGGTTCGAGGGGTACCGACAGACCCCGATGGCGGTCATCTCTCGGGGGGTCGCCGGGCTGCGGGGACAGACGTTGATCATCAACCTGCCAGGCAGTCCCAAGGCGGTCCGTGATGGGCTGCGGATCCTGGCCCCGATCCTCCCCCACGCGGTCCAGATGGCGCGGGGGATCGACACGGAACACCATCCGCACGGGGAGGCACACCATGCATAAGCGACACGGACGAAGGCCCACGCTGAGCGTCGAGGAGGCCCGTGAGCGGATCCTGGAGGCGGTCCGGGTGCTGGAGCCGGAGCGAGTCTCCATCCTGGACGCGCTGGGGCGGGTGCTGGCTGAGCCGGTCGTCGCTAGCCGAAACATCCCGCCGCTGGGCAACTCGGCGATGGACGGGTACGCGGTGCGGGGGGAGGACGTCGCCCAGGCTCCGGTGCGACTGCGCGTGATCGGTGAGGCGGCGGCGGGGTACGTCTGCGAGGCGCGGGTGGGGCCCGGGACGGCGGTCCGCATCATGACCGGCGCTCCGATCCCCGAGGGGGCCGACACCGTCGTCCGGTTCGAGGACACCCGTCTGGAAGGGGACTGGGTCGAGGTCTTGGTGCCGATCTCGAAGGGAAAGAACGTCCGGCCGGCGGGGGAGGACGTGCGGGCGGGGCAGGAGGTTCTCTCGCCGGGCAAGGTGCTCCGTCCCCAGGAGATCGGGATGCTGGCCGCGCTGGGGCGAACGGAGGTGGCGGTGATCCGTCGACCGCGCGTCGCGATCCTGGCGACCGGGGACGAGGTGGTGTCGCCGGGTCAGGAGCCCGGACCCGCCCAGATCTACGACGCCAACACCTACACCGTCTCCGCTCTGGTCCGGTACGTGGGGGGCATCCCCATCCCCCTCGGTGTCGCCCGCGATCAGGAGGAGCTGGTGCGGGAAGGGATCCGCCGGGCGCTGGAGCAGCGGGCCGACTTCATCATCACCTCCGGCGGCGTGTCGGTCGGCGATTTCGACCTGGTGAAGCAGGTGCTGGCGGCGGAAGGGGAGATGCGGTTCTGGTCGCTGAACATGAAGCCAGGGCGACCGCTGGCCTTCGGAGTGGTGGCAGGCGTGCCGCTTCTGGGGTTGCCCGGCAATCCGGTCTCGGCGATGATCGGCACCCTGATGTTCGCCCGGCCGGCCCTCCTGAAGATGCAAGGGTTCACCGAGTGGCCCTGGCCCACGGTGCGGGCCCGGTTGCTCGACCCCATCCCCAGCAAGGACGAACGGCGTCACTACGTGCGCGTGGTGCTCCGGGAGACGGAAGACGGGTACGAGGCCCGGCTCACCGGAGATCAGGGCTCGGGGATCCTCAACTCCCTGGTCCTGGCCGACGGCCTGGCGGTGATCCCAGAGGGGATCACGTCTCTCCCCGCCGGGACCGAGGTGGAGGTGTTGTGGTTGCGATGGGAGAGGATGCCGTGAAGATCGACCGGATTTTGGCCATCGACGTCGGCGCGGGCACCCAGGACATCCTGCTCTGGGAGGCCGGGCAGCCGATGGAGAACAACGTCAAGTTGGTGCTGCCCTCTTGGACCACAGTGCTGGCCCGGCGGGTGAAGCAGGCTACGCGGGAGGGGCGGCCTATCTTTCTCACCGGCAACCTGATGGGCGGCGGGCCGGTCGTCAGCGCGATGAAGCGCCACCTGCGGGCTGGTCTGCCGGTCTATGTGACGCCGCGGGCCGCGCTGACGATCCGGGATAATCTGGACCAGGTGCGGGAGCGGGGGTATACCATCGTCGAGGAGCCGCCGGACGACCCCGACCTGCTGACGCTGCGCACCCGCGACGTGGATCTGGAGGTGATCGCACGGGCGCTGACCCCTTTCGATGTGGACCTGCCGGAGACGGTGGCGGTGGCGGTGCAGGACCACGGTCGGTGCCTGGAGGGGTCGAACCGGCAGTTCCGCTTCCGACTCTGGCGGCAGTTCCTCGAGGCGGGCGGGCGGATGGAGGATCTGGTCTACTGGGACGTGCCGGACCACTACACGCGGATGCAGGCGGTCCAGCAGGACGTCCCCGGCGCGGTCCTGATGGATACCGGCCCGGCGGCCCTGTGGGGGATCCTGCAGGACCCCGTGGCGGCGGCCCATCAGGATGAGGGGTTCATCGCCGTCAACGTGGGCAACCAGCACACGCTGGGCGTGTTGCTGCAGGGACATCGTATCCTGGGCCTGTTCGAGCATCACACGGTGCTGATGGACCCGGAGAAATTGACCCGCTTGGTCAACCGGTTGCGGGAAGGGGTGTTGACGGACGAGGAGGTGTACGCAGACCACGGGCACGGCGCTTTCATCTCGCCGGACTACCGGCCAGGCGATGGGTTCACCTTCGTGGCGGTGACCGGCCCGCAGCGACATATGGCGAAGGACCTGGGGTACCACTTCGCCGCCCCTTACGGCGACATGATGCTTACCGGCTGCTTCGGCCTCGTGGCGGGAGTGTTGGCGACCGCTGGTTGACCTCTCTGCACTAAACCCCGGACCTGTCACTTGCGCGATTTAAGAGTTGTAGTATAATTTACATATCGAGATATTTAGATATTCACAGCAATGGAAGACAGATCCCTACGCAACGAAGTGAACCTACTGCATGCCCAGGTGTGCCGCGGGTTGGCGGATCCGAAGCGGATCCTGCTCCTCTATTACCTTGCCGATGGCCCCCGTCGGGTGACCGATTTGGCAGAAGCCCTCGATCTGCCGCAGCCGACGGTTTCCCACCACCTGCGCATCCTCCGCGAGCGGGGGCTCGTCCAGAGCGAGCGGCGGGGCACTGAGGTCTACTACGCGCTGACCGACCGTCGGGTCATCGAGGCGTTGGACTTGTTGCGGGCGGTCCTGGCGGACCTTTTGGCTCGTCAGGCCGATCTGGTGGATCAGGTCGTCCCCCAGAAAAGTGAGTAGGCCGCGCTGCGCGGCTTGTCGAGCGGAAAACCAATCCATCAGGAGGAGTCAGAATGAGCGAGAACGGGACCAAGAGAGCATCGATCGTCGTCTTCAGCGGCGACATGGACCGCGTGATGGCGGCCTTCATCATCGCCACGACGGCCGCTGCGATGGGGATGGAGACGTCGATGTTCTTCACGTTCTGGGGCCTTCAGGCGATCAAGAAGAAGAAGGGAACCGGCAAGGGGCTCTTCGGTCGGATGCTGAGCATGTTCCTCAAGGACATCGACGGCGTTGGCCCGAGCAAACTGAACATGGGCGGCATGGGCCGCTGGATGTTCAAGAAGATGATGAAGGACAAGGGGGTCACCTCGTTGCCCGAACTCCGCCAGATGGCGATCGATATGGGGGTCAAGTTGCTGGCCTGCCAGATGAGTATGGACGTGATGGAGATCGACCGCGAGGACCTGATCGACGAGGTGGCCGACGTGGTCGGTGCCGCCACCTACGTCCTCGAGGCACAGCAGGCTGATATTACGCTGTTCATCTAACCACTGAGACACAGAGGACACAGAGGGTTTCAAGTTTTGAGAGAGGAGGATAGGATGAGCGAAGAACTGACTCCGGAAAAGGAACTGGACGCGCGGGGTTTACAGTGCCCCATGCCGGTGGTCAAGACCAGCCAGGAGATCAAGAACGTCTCTGTCGGTGGCATCCTCAAGGTGATGGCGACCGACCCGGGATCGATGGCCGACATCACGGCCTGGTGCAAGAGCACCGGCAACGAACTGGTCAAGATGGAGCAAGGCGAGGGCGTGTTCGTCTTCTTTATCCGCCGTACCAACTAGTCCCGTTGTAGAGGGGGAGGGGATGCCGGCGGCGTTCTCTCCCCCCTTCCTTCAGGAGGTCAGCGAGTAATGGAAGTGGTTGCCTTCCTGTTCTACTACATTACGCCTTACATAGCGGTCGCTGTTTTCTTCGGTGGTATCGGCTATCGGCTGTACCGGTGGTGGAAACGGCCGCCGGTGACGTCCCACCTTTCCCTCTATCCCCGTCCGCGCGGGCGGGCAGGCCGTTTGCTCGACGCCCTGGTCGACGTGTTTACCCTGAAGGGGTTGCTCCGCGTGAACAAACCGCTCTGGATCGGGGGATTCGTTATGCATCTGGGGCTGCTTCTCATCCTGATCGGTCATATCCGCGCCTTCACCGACTTCTACTTCCTCTGGGACCTTCTCCAGTGGGGGGAGGAGCAGCAGCACCAGTTCTCCGCCGTGGCCGGGACGATCGCCGGGATCCTGTTCACCGTGCCCCTTTTCTATCTCCTGGCGCGGCGGTGGAGCGGTCCGGTCAAGTGGCTTTCGACCCCTGAGGATTATTTCCTCCTGTTCCTCTTGATCACCATCGCGTTGACCGGGTTCCATATGCGACTGCTCACCCGTGTGGCGGTCGATGAACTGCACACGTTCTTCCGCGGTCTTGCCACTTTCCAGTGGCAGCCAGCCCCGACCAGCACAGGCACGGCTTTCATCTACCATTTCGCCTTCGTTCAGATCCTGATGGTCTACTTCCCGTTCAGCAAACTGATGCACACCATCGGGGGGATGTTCTCCAAGATGGTGGCGCGGAGTTAGGAGGCGGCGATGGGTGTGTTGACACAACTGGTACAGAACCTTCGACAACGGATCAGCCGGCCCCTGCAATATTATTACGACGTCTGTGTGCGCTGCGGGGCTTGTATCGATGCCTGCCACTTTTACTCCTACTCGCGGGATCCGGCCCACATCCCGGCCTACCGCGTGATGCTCGCCAAGCGGCTGACCCAGGGCGGGAACGGGTCGAATGAACTGGTGCGTTGGTACCGGGACCTCGGGATGCTTGATGGTCGGGCGGTGGAGGAACTGGAGAAGGCGATGTGGGAGTGCACCGGCTGCCGTCGCTGCGCCGTCTTCTGCCCGTTCGACCTGGATACAGCGCTGATGATCTCGGCCGGCCGATACACGCTGCTCCAGGAGGGGATCGGACCGGAGATGATCGCCGAGATCGGCAACGCCGAGGTCAGCAAGGGCGAGATCATCGATATGATCAAGGATTTCTACCTGGAGCAGGTGAAGTCGCTGGAGGCCCGGCTGCAGGAGGAGTTCGCCAGCGACCTCCAGATCCCGGTGGAGAAGGAGGGGGCCCGCGTCCTCTACGTCCCTCTGGTCGGTGAGCACGCTATCGTCCCCGCGGCCAAGATCTTCCACGCTGCCGGAGAAGATTGGACTCTAAGCCTTTTCACCGCGACCAATCACTCCTACTTCGTGGGCGACATGGCGAAGGCGAAGCAGGCTGCCCGTTGGATCGTGGAGGAAGCCAAGCGGCTAGGAGTGAAGGTGATCGCTTACCCTGAGTGCGGCCACGCGACCCGCACACTGTTCTCCTTCTTTGAGGGCTGGTTCGGCGACGAGATCGCGGGCATCGAGCGGGTCAACATCCTCCAACTGGTAGCAGACTACCTGCAAGAGGGCAGGATCCGCGTGCAGCCCGGTACCTTCGACGTGCCGCTGACCTATCACGACCCGTGCAACCTGGGGCGGAACGGTGGTATATTTGAGGAGCCGAGGCTGCTGATCCGGTCGGTGGCGACGGACTTCCGCGAACTGACCCCCAATCGGGAACTGAACTGGTGCTGTGGTGGGGGCGGAGGGCTGGTCGCTGCGCCGGAGATGAAAGAGGTGCGGATGAAGGCCGGCCGGAAGAAGGTCGAGCAGATCCAGCGCACCGGCGCAAAGTGGGTGGTCACCGCCTGCGAGAACTGTAAGGCGCAGTTACGGGACCTGAACGAGCACTACAAACTGGATGTGGAGATCAAGGGAGTGATCGACCTGGTGGCCGATGCCCTGGTCCTCTAGGAGGTGTGGGATGGGCGAGCATGAGAACCCCGGCGGGATGTCGGTGGAACGGTGGGAACAGAAGCTGATCGAGGATTACCGGGACTACCGGTGGCGCCGCCTGATGGAACCGCTCTGTGAGAAGATGGAGCGGTGGCGTGGCGGGGAACTCCCCTACGCGGAGATGGACGAGACGTTGGAGGAGATCTACCGCGAGGTGTGCGAACTGCGCAACCTCTTCTCCCAGCGGGAGGATCGGGTAGTGCTTCTGATCCAGTGGCTCGACCGGGAGTGGTTTGAGGAGTGGGTGAGGGAGCACAAGCCCCCGCCCGGCGCCCGCCTGGTGGAGCCGGTGAAATAGCGGGAAGAACCCTGCCGAGGCGGATAGGTGCGACGCATCTTGGAAGGTGCGCCGCACCTTTCTTTGAAAAGGAGAAGGAAACGTGGTAGAATACCCCTCGTAGAGGGGAGACATATGGCCGACGAATTGATGACGACGCGAGAACTGCAGGAGTTCCTCCGGCTGGATCGGACCACCATCTACAACCTCCTCAGCGAAGGTAAACTGCCGGGCTTCAAGGTGGGAGGGCAGTGGCGGTTCTCCCGTAGGGAGATCGAGGCTTGGTTGAGGGAGCAACAGGCAGCGCCGCCCGCAACGGCTGTCCGACCCTCCCCTGACGTGTTGTCTTTGGACTGCGTTCAGTCCATCCAGGCTATCTTCGCCGAGGCGATGGACGTCGGCTCCGTCGTCACCCGATTGGATGGTGAGCCGCTGACGGAGATCAGTAATTCTTGCGAGTTCTGCAACCTGATCCTGGGTACCCCTGAGGGCTACCAGCGGTGTGTCGGGTCGTGGAGGGCCTTGGCGAGCCAGCGCGCCCGTCGTCCAAAGCTGCACCGTTGCCACGCAGGCCTTCTCTACGCCCGCGGTCGGATCGAGGTGGAGGACGAGTTTGTGGCGATGGTCTTCGCCGGTCAGATCGTCGTCGACGGGGCCCTGGAGGAGATCGAGACCGGGATCGAGGAACTGGCCAGCGCCTGCAATCTCCCCGTCGATCGACTGCGAGAGGCCCTGCCCTCGATCCGGCGACGCGACGCGGAGGCGGCGGAGCGGTTGATGGACCTGCTGGAGCGGTTGGGGGAGACGCTCTCCGGTATCGGTCGACAGCAACTGGTGCTGTTGCGCAAGTTGCGCCACATCGCCGAGGTGACCGCGCTGTAGCCCCCTATTCTTTCTGGATCAGCGGTAGGTAAACCTGCTGGATGCTCCCCGGATCCGGATACTCATCCGCTCCCAGGTCCGGTAGCGGATCCCTCGGTTCGCCGTCGATGTCCCACTTTACGAAGGATGGAACCCCCCGGTTCCGGGCTGGCGATCCGGCCGTGATATGGTAGTCGCCTCCGCCGACGAAGGCGGGGTCGCCAGTGAGATCGCCGACGTGGGTGAGGCTCCATCCCTCACCCATTGTCTTCGTCGGCGTGGGAACATTCCATAGGGTGGACGCCAGTCGGACGGTGGCGAACCATCTGACCTGCACACCGACCCCCTCCCCGGCGATGATGGTGTTGGTCATCGCCAGGCTCCCTGTCGTCTGCCCGGAGTTGGTCACGTCGACGGCTTCGCCGTGATTATCGGCGAGGGTGGTATGCCAGGCCCGCACCTCACCGCCGGAGATGGCGAGGCCGTTTCCCCCGTTGCCTGCCAGGATGTTGTTGGTCATCGTCACGATGCTGTTCCAGAGGAAAAGCCCGTTGGAGTTGCTCACCACCCGGTTGCCCTCCAACGTCGCCTTCCCACCGCTGACCACGACTCCATAACCGTAGGTGGCACCGGTGTTCCGCTCGACGAGGTTGTTGGTAAAGGAGAGGCGATAGGTTGAGAGGTAGACCCCGCTGCCGATGGACTGCCCCTCATTGCCATAGAAGTGGCAGCCGCTGATCTGCGCATCAGTGGCGTAGAGATAAAGGCCGCCTCCGTCCCCCGTGGCGAAACCGCCTGTGACGGAGAAGCCCTCCAGGGTCACGCTGAGTGGGACGTCGAAGGCGGAGAGCACCACGTAGATTCCCCGTCCCTTCCCCTGTGGATTGATCACGGTGGGGTAGAGAGAGGGCCGGGCGGTGGCCCAGCTGGTCGTCGTGTAGCCGCCCCGCAGGATGAGGCTTTTGCTGATGAAGACGGTCTGGGTCACCTGCCAGGTCAAACCGCCCAGGCCATACCGACGGGTGGTTGTGTCGGTGTACACCCCCTGGGCCACACGGATCTCGTCGCCAGGAGCGGCGGCGTCCACCGCCTCTTGGATGGTGGCGTAGCAAGGGGACACACCGCCACAGTCCCCCTCCGGCGCGACGTAGTGAACTTCCTGCACGGCGGTGGCGGACGCGGGTGGAGTGATCCCCCAGAGGAGCAACGCCAGCGCGCCCGTTGCAAGGATAAGGGTTAAGGAGAGCCAAACGGTCCGATTCATCTCTTTTACCCCCTCCGGGTCGATCTGTGTTTGGTGGCTATTGTACACGTTCGTGGCTGTTTTCGCCAGGTCGGGATACCGGGCGTCCATTGTGAGGATGCTGCAAATTTCGATAGATTTCTATATTTCGCTATTGACACTGCTTGTTTAATATGGTATAATTTCACCGACGATCCCAGTTAGCGTCCCCACAGGAGGCCGCCTTTGGAAAGCGCCCGGCAGCGGCTGGAGCGGGAGGTTCACATCCTGCATGCCCACATCTGCGAGGGGTTGGGGGATCCGAAGCGGGTCCTCATCCTCTACTTTCTCGCCGACGGTCCCCGCAACGTCTCCGAACTGACGGGGATGCTCGGTGTTTCTCAGCCCACCGTCTCCCATCACCTGAAGATCCTCCGCGACCGGGGGCTGGTTCGGGCGGAGCGGGAGGGCACCTCAATCTACTATTCCCTGAGCGACCATCGCATCATTGAGGCTCTGGACCTCCTTCGGGAGATGCTGGCCGACCTTCTGTCCAGGCAGGCCACCATGCTGGGTGCCGGACGGTCGTCCGAAGAAAGCGCGGGGGCCACCGGCCCTCCGCGGTAGAGCACAACAGAGACACAGGAGACACAGGAGACACAGGGGTCTGCCAGCCTTCTGGGTTCCCTGTGTCTCTGTGATGGAAACCCATAAGGTGAGGAGTGTATTCGATGGGAGGATTGACAGTCGAACAGGAATCCTGGCTCCGGGAGCGGTTCCACAATCGGGTCAGCACCGACCTGATGGAACGGAGGATCTACAGCCACGACGTGGGGGAGATGCCGCCGCTGGTCAAACCGCTGATCGGCAGGGCCCTGGCCGACGCCGTGGTCCAACCTGAGAGCGAGGACGAGATCGTCGAATTGGTCCGTTGGGCCGCGCAGAACCGCATCCCCCTGGTTCCACGTGGCAAGGCCACCTCCGGCTACGGTGGGGTCCTGCCGGTGAAGGGAGGGATCACCGTCGATTTCTGGCGGATGCGGTCGATCCTGGAGATCGACAGGGAGAACCTCACCGTGACCGTTCAGCCCGGGCTGGTGTGGGAGAACCTGGAGCGGGAGTTGGCGAAACAGGGGCTGGCCCTCCGTCTGTACCCCTCCAGTGCCCCCTCCTCCACTGTCGGTGGGTGGTTGGCGCAGGGTGGCTTTGGCTATGGCTCGTTTGAGTACGGTTCCTTCCCTGAGAACGTCGTCTCCGCCCGCGTCGTGCTCCCCAACGGCGAGGTGCGGGAATTCTCCGGAGAGGATCTCTCCCTGATCGCCGACACGGAGGGGATCACCGGCATCATCACCCGGATCACGCTGCGCGTCCGGCCGCTGGAGGAGGAGGTCGTGGTCGGCGCCCGCTTCAGCGAGGTCCGCTGGCTGGCGGCGGCGTTGCGGGAGGTGGTCGAAGCGGGCCTCCCCCTCTGGTCGATTAGTTTCATCAACCCACAGATGGCCCGGTTGAAGAACCGGCGTCCTCCCAAGATGGAGCACGGACATCCGGCCCACGACGAGCACCGCCCCAAACTGCCCGAAGCATATCTGGCGATCTTCGTCTTCCCGGCCTCGCGGGAAGGTGAGGTGCGGCAGGATCTGGAGCGTATCATCGCCAAGCATGGCGGCGAGCGGCTCCTTCCGGAGTTGGCCGAGCACGAGTGGGAGGAGCGGTTCAAGATTATGCACATCAAGCGACTCGGGCCTTCCCTTATCCCCACCGAGGTCGTTCTGCCGCTGGAGACTCTGGACGAGGCGCTGGCCGATCTGGAAGGAAGTATCCACCAGCCGCTGGTCATCGAGGGAATGGTCGCCAAAGGCGGGCAGGTGATTCTCTTGGGCTTCATTCCCCACGACAGCCGCCGGTTCACTTTCAATCTGGCCTTCGCCCTCTCCCTCTCCGCTATCCAGAAGGCCAAGAAGCACGGTGGGCGGGCTTACGCCAGCGGCCTCTACTTCGCTCACGAGGCCAAGAACATCCTGGGGGCCGACCGGGTCCGGCGGTTGCGGGAGTTCAAACGGAAGGTGGACCCCAAGGGGATCATGAACCCCGGCAAGATTCTGGGCAACGGCCTCTTGGGCACCTTTATGAGCGTGGCCGGGGCCTTCGAGCCGCTGGTGCGGGCGGTGGGGAACGCGGCCAGGGCACCGATCGGCGAGCGGCCCCAGGGGGCGGGCAGGCGGGACATCCCCGACGATGTAGCCTGGTACGCCTACGCCTGTGCCCAGTGTGGCTACTGCGTCGACGAGTGTGACGAGTTCTACGGGCGGGGTTGGGAGTCTTTCTCCCCCCGCGCCAAGTGGTTCTTCCTCCGGGAGTATCTGGAGGGCAGGGCGAAGTTCGATCAGACCTGGGTCAACAAGTTCCTCGCCTGCACTACCTGCGAGACCTGCAACGTCGAGTGCCCGCTGGAGTTGCCCAACGAGCCCTCCTGGCTCCAGATGCGGGGGGTCCTCATCCACGAGCAGGGCCACATGACCTTCCCGCCTTTCGAGATCATGCGGGCTGCTCTCCGGAAGGAGCGGAACATCTGGGCTTCCTACAGCAAGGACCGAGCGAACTGGGTGCCGGAAGACATCAGGCCCAAGATCAAAGAGCGGGCCGAGATCGGCTACTTCCCCGGCTGTACCGCCTCCTATGTGGAGCAGGATGTGGCCCAGGGGACGGCTCGGCTGCTGGATGCGGCGGGCATCGAGTTCACCTATATGGGGGACGGGGAGGCCTGCTGCGGCCTGCCGATGCTGGTGGCGGGGTTGTGGGACGATTTCGCCGACATCCTGCGTCACAACGTCGAAGGGATGAAGGAACGCGGCGTCAAGACGGTCGTCACCTCCTGTCCCGCCTGCTGGCTCTCCTGGAGGGTCTATTATCCGGAGTGGGCGGAGAAACTGGGCATTGACTTCGACTTTGAGGTGAAGCACTACTCGGAACTGATCGCCGCGAAGATCAAGGCCGGTGAGATGCGGTTCACCCACCCGGTCGAGATGAAGGTCACCTGGCACGACTCCTGCCACATGGGCCGGGCCGGTGGTATTTACGAGCCGCCCCGGGAGGTGTTGAAGGCGATCCCCGGCCTGGAACTGGTGGAGATGGAGCACAATCGAGAGCATGCCCACTGCTGCGGCGGCGTCCTCACCCTCCTGGAGAATCCCGACACCGGCAAGGTCATCGGCGACATCCGGGTGCGGGAGGCGGAGGAGACCGGCGCGGAGGCACTGGTCGCCTCCTGCCCCTGCTGCGAGGTCCAGTTCCGGGTGACGATGCAGAAGACCGACCGGGATATGCCGGTGATCGACCTGGCCCACATCGCGGTGGAGGCGCTGGGGCAGCGGTTGCCCGATCCCACCGACTACGCCCTCAACCTCTGGGCCACCTTTGAGGCGATGATCTGGCTGATGAAGCCGGAGCCGATGGCCAAGTTGATGGAGGAACTGTTCCCCCAGATGGTGGACGCGATGCCACTGGGGATGGGGAAGATGATGCGGGCCGTCGGCAGGATGCCCGGCGGTCGGTTGGTCCTCAAAGCGATGAAGCCTCTCTTCCCGGTCCTTTTCCCGATCATGATGCCGGGGATGATGGGCAAGGTGATGCCGGACATGCTGGAGGCGGTGGAGAAGCGGGTGCCGATGCCGCAGCATATGAAGGAGCAGATGCCCGACCTGATGCCGATGGCGATGGACAACCTGATGCCGAAGATGCTCCCGGACATCGTGCCGTTGATCAGCGACCCGCTGATCGACTACCTGACCGGGAGGGCGGCCTGATCGAAGGGAGTGGGCAGGGCGAGGGACACGCTTCTATGGCCGGGTCCGGCCGTGCAGTAGGCCGACGTCGCCCGTGCTACCGTCGGCCGGTCCGACGGCGGCTCTGTGTTTGTGTAGCGGATGTCTCGCCTCTGTCCTACTCGGTCAGGACCGCTTCGACCCGCTCCACCGCCCAGTCGATCTCCTCGCGGGTGATCACCAGTGGCGGGGCGAAGCGGATGACGGTGTCGTGGGTGTCCTTGCAGAGCACCCCCTTGTCCTTCAGCGCCTCGCAGAAGCGACGTGCTCCACCCGCCTCGGGCGTGAGTTCGACGCCGATCAGCAGCCCCTTGCCCCGTATCTCCCTGACGTATGGGCTTTCGATCCGCCGCAATCGGCCCAGCAGATACGCTCCCATTTCCTCGGCCCGTTCGATCAGCCCTTCCTCCACCAGAACCCGCAGGGCTTCCCGCGCTACAGCGCAGGCCAGGGGGTTGCCGCCGAAGGTGGAGCCGTGGTCGCCGGGGCGGAAGACGCCCAGCACATCCCGCGATGCCAGCACCGCCGAGACGGGGTAGAAACCGCCGGACAGGGCCTTGCCCAGGGTCACCACGTCCGGTTTAACTCCCTCCCAATCGCATGCCAGGAGCCGACCGGTGCGACCCAGGCCGGTCTGGATCTCGTCGGCGATGAAGAGGACGTTGTGTCGGTCGCAGATCTCCCGCACCCGCCGCAGATACCCCTCGGGCGGGATGATGATCCCACCCTCGCCCTGGATGGGCTCTACCAGAAAGGCGACGGTCTCCGGGGTGATGGCTGCCTCCAATGCGTCTGCGTCGCCGTAGGGAATGGTGACGAACCCGGGCGTGAAGGGGCCGAACCCCTCCCGGTATTGCTCTTCCGTGGAGAAGCTGATGACGGTGATGGTCCGCCCGTGGAAGTTTCCGGCGCAGGTGATGATCTGCGCTCGGTCGGGTGGGACCCCCTTGACGGTGTAGCCCCACTTGCGGGCCGCCTTCAGCGCTGTCTCCACCGCCTCCGCGCCGGAGTTCATCGGCAGCATCATCTCAAAGCCGGTCAGTTCGCACAGTTCCTTCTCCAGCAGGGGCAACTGGTCGTTGCGGAAGGCGCGGGAGGTGAGGGTGACCCGTCGGGCCTGGTCCACCAGCGCCCGCAGGATGCGCGGGTGGACGTGACCCTGGTTGAGGGCGGAGTAAGCGCTGAGGAAGTCGATATACCGCCTCCCCTCCACGTCCCACACCCACACCCCCTCGGCACGGGTGACGATCACGTCCAGCGGGGCGTAGTTGTGAGCGCCGTAGGTCTCCTCTATCTCGACATAGACTTCCGGCGCGAGCCGTTCCACTTTGGGGATCAGTCCGTGGTCTTCCAGGTAACGGATCACCTTCGCCGCGCTCTCCTCGACCGTCTCCTCCGCCGTGTGGCAGACGATCTCCGGGTTCTCCGGCGGCTCGTAGGGGTCGGATACGCCGGTGAAGTTCTGGATCTCACCGGCAAACGCTTTGGCGTAGAGTCCCTTGACGTCCCGCTCCGCACAAACCTCCAGGGGGCACTCCACATAGACCTCGACGAACGTGCCGACCTCTTCGATCTCCCGCCGTGTCTTCGCCCGGCGCTCCCGGTAGGGGGAGATGAACGAGCACAGGACGATCACCCCGTTCTTGGTGAGCATCTTGGCGACGAAGGTCACCCGTTCGATGTTCTTGTCTCGGTCCTCTTTGCTGAACCCCAGGTCACGCGTCAGCGCCTGGCGGACGATATCTCCGTCCAGCCGGTCCACCCGCAGTCCGCGGTTTCGCAGTTCCTGCTCGACCTGCTTGGCGATGGTGGTCTTCCCAGATCCGGAGAGACCGGTGAACCAGACCGTAACGCCCCGTTGTTCCATGCTCGACGTGCTCCTTTCCTAAAGGTGGTATCTTGTATCGTGGGTCATGCGTCGTGTGTCATACGTCATACGTCATACGTCATTTGTCAAACGTCAGGGCCGCCTGGATCTCTGTCTCGGGGATGGCCCCCTCCCGCAGGATGGCCGGCGGCCAGACGGTGCAGTCTACCACTGTGGAGGGGACACCGCCTTGGCATGGGCCTCCGTCCACGATCAACTCTACCCGCCCTTCCAGTTGTTCCAGCGCCTCTTGGGCCGTCAGCGCGGCGGGTTGTCCGGAAAGGTTGGCGCTGGTGACCGCCAATACGCCCCCTGCGGCCCGGATGATGGCCCTCGCCAGGTCCAGGTCGGGGATACGGACGCCGACTGTAGGACCAGGGCTTACGACGGGGGGCACCGCTTCGGTCTTGGGCAGCACCAGCGTCAGGCCCCCGGGCCAGAAGCGACGGGTTAGGGGCAGGATCGGATCCGGCAACACGGCAACCGTCGGGAGATGTTCGAGGTCGGAAAGCAGCAGGGCGATGGGGCGGCTGGTGTTCCGTCCCTTCGCCTCGTAAATCCGGGCGACCGCTTGGCGATCGCCCGGGTGTGCTGCCAGGCCGTAGACGGTATCGGTCGGAAAGACGACCAAGCCGCCATCGCGGAGTACCTCGGCGGCCCGTTCCACCGCTCCTTTTTCGCTCGCACGGATCACCTCGGTCACCACTGCACCTCCAGTACTCGGTCCCGCCCAGCAAGGTCGGAATGAATGACCGATGTCGCCGAAGGCCAAAGGGCGTGGACCAGATCCATCGTGGCCTGTCCCTGCGTCGCGCCGATCTCGATCAGAAGGGCACCGCCTGGTCGGAGGATGCGGGGGGCGGATTTCAGGAGCCGGCGGATGATGTCCAGCCCATCCGGACCGCCGTCCAGGGCGATGTGGGGTTCGTGCTCGCGGATCGAGTGGGGCAGGTCGGCCCATTCCCCCGCCGCCACATAGGGAGGATTGGCCACCACCAGGTCCACTGGGCCAAAGAGGGGGGCGATCAGATCGCATTGGATGAAGTGGATCCGGTTGGACACTCTATGGCGGCGGGCGTTGGCGGCTGCCACCCGCAGTGCGGTTGCGGAGATGTCGGTGCCATACACCCGTGTCTCTGGCAGATGGACGGCCAGGGCTACGGCGATGCACCCACTTCCGGTCCCCACATCCACCACCAGTCGCGGGCGGTGTGCGAGGGCCAGGTCCACGAGCGTCTCCGTCTCGGGTCGGGGGATCAGCACGCTGGGCGTGACGATGAGGTCCAGGCCGTAGAATTCGACGTGGCCGGTCAGGTAGGGCAGGGGGTACCCCGCGGCCCGGCGGTCGAGCAGGGCTCGGTAACGGTGGACCGCCGTCGGGTCAAGCCGTCGCTCGGGGTAGGCGAGCAACGTCGTTCGGGGGAGGCCGGTGGTGTGGGCCAGGAGGGTCTCCGCCTCCAGACGCGGAGTGTCGGTGGTGGCTTGCAGGCGGTCCGCCCCTTCGATCAGGGCCTCTCCCACCGATAAGCCTACGATCTCCTCTGTTTTTCGGTCGGCTGCGACAGGGGCCTGAGGATCCCTCAAGGTTCCGTCTCCCCAGCGGAGCGGTGTCACGTAGCCTCCGGTTCCCTCTCCGCGATCTCCTTCAGCCGCTCCTCTTGTTCGTGAGCGATCAGTTCCTCGATAAGAAGGTCCAGATCCCCATCCAACACATCCGGCAACCGATAGATGGTCAGGCCGATACGGTGGTCGGTGACCCGGTTCTGGGGGAAGTTGTATGTGCGGATCTTTTCGCTCCGTTCCCCGGTGCCCACCTGGCTGCGTCGGGTTTGGGCGATCTCTTCTTCCTGCTTGCGTCGCTCGATCTCGTAGAGTCGGGCTCGCAGGATGGCCATCGCCCGTGCCTTGTTCTGGGTCTGGGACCGCTCCGACTCGCAGGCGACGACGATGCCGGTGGGTTTGTGGGTGATGCGCACGGCGGTGGCGTTCTTCTGCATATGCTGGCCGCCGGGGCCGGAGGCACCGTAGACCTCGATCTCCAGCTCCTTCGGATCGATGTGGATCTCCACCTCCTCCGCCTCTGGCAGGACGGCGACGGTGGCGGTGGAGGTGTGGATGCGGCCGGAGGATTCGGTGACGGGAACCCGTTGGACCCGATGGACGCCGCTCTCGAACTTGAGGCGGGAGAAAGCTCCCTTCCCCCGGACCTCGAAGATCACTTCTTTGAAGCCGCCGATGCCGGTGGGGTGGGCGCTCAGGAGTTCCGTCTTCCATCCCTGGCGCTCGGCATACCGGGTGTACATCCGATACAGGTCGGCGGCGAAGAGCCCTGCTTCGTCTCCTCCCGCACCGGCGCGGATCTCCATAATGACGTCCCGCTCGTCGCGGGGATCCTTTGGCAGGAGGAGTAACCGCAGCCGTCGTTCCAGATCTTCCAACTGTTCTTCCAGCCTGGAGACCTCCGTTTCAGCCAGTTCTCGTAGTTCCGGATCCCCTTCGTCCAACAGGGATCGCGTCTCCTCCAGTTCCTGCTGGAGGTTCCTATGCTCCCGGTAGAGCGTGACCAGTTCCTCCAGGCTGCTGTGCTCGCGGGCCAGTTCGGTCAGGCGTGCTGGATCCGAGGCTACGGCCGGGTCCGCCAGCAGACGCCCCAGTTCCTCGTATCGTCTTTCGATCTCTTGCAGTCGTTCCCACATCGTCGTGCCTCACAGAAATGGCGGCCCTCTGGCCGCCCCCTTCGGCGAGGGGTATTATAACTCAGAAAGGCGGCGCGTCAAGGATCGCAAAAAGGGGTGATTTTGCAGGGGGGCCTCTTGTCCCCTCGCAACACTGTGGTAGAATCTTCCTGCGAAAGGAGGGCGATGACGAAGGCAGGCCCGTTGCGCTGGGCTACCGGTGCCGGGTGGCTGGTGCTGATGGGGGGCGAGGAGGTGCCTGAGGCGAGCGATCGCCTCCTGGCCCGCGCCGACTTCTCCCGTCCCATCGCCATTCTGCCTACCGCCAGTGGATCAGCAGCGTGGGGGGAGCGGCTCCTCGACGAGTATGCTGACCTCGGCGGGCCTCGCGGCTACGTCGTGCCGGTCTTCACCCCCGCGGATGCCCAGGAGGAAGAGAATGAGCGGCTGTTGGCGGAGGCCGGCCTGATCCTTCTGGAGGATGGAGACGGCATCACGTTAGCCCGAGTCCTTCGCGGCACGCCGGCGTTGTATGGTGTGGCGGAGGCCTTCGCACGGGGGGCGACGATCGTGGGGGTGGGGGCAGGAGCCGCCCCGTTGGGCGAATGGGTTCTCGCCGTGAACGAAGGGCCGGATCCGGTTGGCGAGCAGGGGTGGGGTTGGATCCGGGGGGGCGTCGTGATCCCCCGCTTCCGCGACGCAGAGCAGGAACCCCAGTTGCGCAGGGTGCTACGAAGGTGGCCAGGGATGCTGGGGCTCGGCATTCCGGATGGAGTCGCATTGGCGTTGGGCCCGGATGGACAGGTGGAGACGTGGGGAGAGGGCAACGTTACGGTCGTGGTCGCCTATTGATCCTGGTAGGCGGGTTGGAACACTCCGAGTGCTCTGTGTGCCTGTATCGGGAACCGCATAGGTCTTGTAAGGCAGTGTAGGAGTCCCACCTTGGAGACTTCCAGGCCGATCCTGATCCGATCCAAACTGGCTATCCCTACCCCTGCTACCCTTCTGCACCGACCACGAGTTTGCTCCATTCTGGAGCAGGGTGCGAGGGTCAAGTTGACCATCGTCTCTGCCCCGGCGGGATATGGCAAGACCTCGGCTCTGGTGGACTTTGCCCGACGGGCTCCGTTACCGGTCTGCTGGTACACGGTTGATGAGCGGGATCGAGACCTGGGCACGTTCATCAACTACTTGGTGGGAGCCATAGCCGAGCGGTTCCCTGGCTTCGGCGAACGCACCCTCACCACGCTGGAGGGGGTCTCCAGCGCTATTTTCCGCGATCCTACGCCGGTGGCTGGAGCATTGACCAACGAGATCGCGGATCTGGCCGTCGAGTTCGTCCTCATAGTGGACAACTTTGAGGAGATAGATGGTGCCTACGGGTTGAGGGGGTTCCTCAACCGCCTACTGGAGGTTCTCCCCGCGAACTGCCACCTGATGATCGGCAGTCGTGTGCTGCCGGAGGTCCCGGTGACCCGGCTGGTCGCCCAGCGTCAGTTGGTCGGTCTGGCGGGGCCGGACCTTCGGTTCACCCCCGGGGAGATCCGCGACCTTCTTGAGCTCTCGAAGATCGAGATCTCGGCGGAGGAAGCGGAGGCCCTCGCTGCGAACGCTGAGGGTTGGATCATGGGGGTGTTGCTCCTAGCCGGCCTCCTGCGGGATCGGACACCCACGGCGCTGCTGGCATCCGGCAGGGTGACGACCGAGACCTATGAGTACTTGGCTCAGGAGGTGTTGAACCGGCAACCCCCCGATGTTCAGTATTTCCTCTACACCTCCTCCGTGTTGCGAGAGATGTCGGTTCGCCTGTGTCGTCGGGCGCTGCAGATCGAGGACGCGGGTCCGTTTCTGGCGGAGGTGGAGCGGCGGAACCTTTTCGTCACCCGCTTTGGGGCGGGTCCGAAAGCGGTGTACCGGTATCACGGCCTGTTTCGAGATTTCCTGCATCAGCGGTTGCGCCGTCAGGACCCGGGACGGTATGCGGAGCTCCATCTGCTGGCTGCCCGGTGGTTTGAGCGGGAGGACGATGTCGAAGAGGCGGTGTATCACTATTTGGCGGCAGAAGCGTATTCGGAGGCTACCTCGTTGATGGAACAGGTAGCGATGGAGTGGTTCACCCGGGGGCGGACGGAGACGCTGCTTCGCTGGGCAGAGAGCCTGCCCGAGCATGTGAAGGAGCGGGCCCCGCGGCTGATGCTGTTCCAGAGTCGGTTGTTGACCGATCAGTACGATTACGAGGGGGCGCAGCGGGCGTTGGCCTACGCCGAGGCAGGGTTCCTTGCCCGAGGGGACGTGGCGAGTCTGGCCAAGGTCTACAATCAGCGGGCGACGTTGAACCTTTTCACCGGGCACTACCAAGAGGCGATGCAGGAGGCCCGCACCGCGTTGGAGACAGCGGGGGAGCGGGAGACGATCGAGCGGGCCAACGCACAGCGGCACATCGGCCGCGCGTACATCGGGCTGGGGCGGCTCTCGGAAGGGATCGCGATGCTGGAGCAGGCGCTGGCTTTGTTCCGGGAGGCTGGCAGTCTCTATGATGTTTTCAACCTCCTGCAGGATTTGACCTTGGCCTTTTTCACGCAGGGGCGGCTGGAAGAAGCTGCCTCCCGTTTGAACGAAGCCCTCGCCATCGCTCGGCGGCTAGGAGCGCCTGCCCAGTTGGCTGGGGTGTTGAACAATCTGGGATGGCTTCACTATGTGCGAGGGGAGTATCGCGAAGCGCTGGCTTTATATGAGGAGGGTTTGGCTGCCGCCCGGCGAGGGAACGTGTCCTGGCTTCAGGCCAACGTTCTGGTGGGAATGGCAGATCTGTATCGAGACATTGGGGCGTATGACCGCGCGGAGCCGCTCTATCACGCCGGATGGCAGATCGCCTGGAAGAGTGAGCCTGGACTGGCCTTCTACATTCTCCTGGCACGGGCAGATATGTACCGCTGGCGAGGACAGCGGACGCGGGCGTTTGCCCTGCTGGGACAAGCCCGGCAGATGGTGGAGGGGGAGGGCCTGGATCTGGAGAAGCACGGGTTGTTGCCTCTGGCAGAGGGGATCCTGCTGGTGGAAGATGGGCAGGTCGAGGCAGGCATCGATCTTCTTGCGAAGGCGATTCGGTTCTTGGAGCGACGAGGAGCGAGGCGAGAGGCGGCCCGGGCTCGCTTCTTGCTGGCAAAGGCCTTCCTGAGGGCCGGGAGGCAGGAGGAGGCGTTGGGGGCGTTGGAGAAAGCCCTGGCTTTGGCAGCGGAGATCGGCACTGATCAATCTATCGTGGTGGAGGGGCAGCACGCGGAGGATCTCCTCCAGTTGGGTGTTGCAGAAGGGTTGAATTGCCAGGAAACTCTCGAGAAGATCAACCGTCTGAGGTCTTTCGCCGTGGCTTGGATTCGATCCGCAGGTCCCTCGGAAGAAAAAGAGGAAGTAGGAGGGCGGTTGGAGATCTACGCATTGGGGGGGGGACGGGTCGTTCGGGATGGGGAGGAGGTCTCCTCGTCCGACTGGCGAGCAGCGATGGCAAAAGAGTTGTTTTTCTACATCGTGTTAAACGGCCCTGTTGAGAGGGATGCGATCGGCCTGGTCTTCTGGCCCGACCTGCCCCCGAAAAAGATGATCGACAATTTTCATTCGACCCTCTATCGGATCCGTCGAGCGGTGGGGGAGGGGGTCATCGTAGTAGAGGAGGGGCGGTATCGGTTGGGCGATGTGGATTATTGGTTCGACGTGGAGGAGTTCGAGGCGTTGGTCGAACAGGCACGGCTGTTGCCGTATCACGATTGGCGGGCGGAGGATCTGTGGCGGCGGGCGGTGACGCTCTACCAAGGGGATTTCCTGCCTGAGGTGAGCCGGCTGTGGTGTGTCCCGAAGCGAGAGGTCCTCCGGCAGATGTACGTAGAGGCGCTGATCGGGGTGGGGCGCTGCCATGAAGCACGGCGAGAGTGGGAGGAGGCCATCGAATGGTTCCGACGCGCGCTTGAGGTGGACAGGTTGCGGGAAGACGTGCACCGGCAGATCATGCTCTGCTACAAGGAGGCAGGCCGACGTTCCGAGGCGATCAAGCAGTACCATCAATGTCGGGAAATCCTCCTTAGTGAACTGGGTGTCGAACCCTCGGAGGAGACAGAATCATTGTTTTGGGAAATCGCTGGAAAGGCGGCGGGTTAACCCCTTCTCCAAGATGTAAACTACCATCTCTATTTAGGAGGCCGCCAAACGGCGGCCTTTTATGTTCAGAGGTTTGTTCAGAGGTTTCCCTGATAATATAAAGCGGAGAAACTTATCAGCAGTGTAAGGAGGGAGGGTAAGATGGACAGAGGACTGGGCCGGTTTGTAGTGATCGTCGTCGTGACGGTGCTGGTGGCAGCCTTCGTGCTGGGCATCGGTGATTCGCGCTCGGTAGGATTGCTGGCCAACCCGCCCGTAGGTGGTGGGAGCAGCGCGACGGGGGTCGGGGGCTCGGACCTGCTGGCGAACCCGCCCGTAGGCGGTGGGAGCAGCGCGACAGGGATCGGGGATCTGGGTCTATTGGCGAACCCGCCCGTAGGCGGTGGGAGCAGCGCGACCTAACGGATAACGCTCATATATAAGGGGAGTTTGCGTTGAAAGGAGTACCCATGCCGACGCGGAAGATCGATGAGCTAGTATGGGCAGCGTTGACGGACCCCGCTTTTCGTGGCCGGTTGTTGAACGGTCAGCGAGGTGAGGTCCTCGCTTCGCTGGATTTGACAGAGGCGGAACGGCGAGCAGTGCTCTCGGTGCGGGCCGATACGGTGGAGGCGCTGGCTGGCGCTCTGTGCCAGGCGGTCGCTTGTGGGATCTGAGCATCAGCCTTTTAGTTGCTCTCCTATCGCCACCACGGGAGATGATGGGTTTGCCCTCGCTGTCTGACGGGGGCAAGCCCGCTCTGCTGCCAGTGCGGCTTGATCGGAGGAGACGTGATCAGGTGGTTGAGCGTGCAGAAAGATATTGAGAGGCTGGTGGATGACCTGTTTTCCTTGAGCGAGCCCTGGCGGAGCCGTTTCCTCCAGCTGGTCGCCGAGCGTGCCACAGGTGGGGACTGGAACGGCAATCGGCCAACGAGGCAGGAACTGACCACCTGGCTGGGGACGGACTTGGGCCTCTATCGCGAGGTATCGCTTCTTCTGCGTGCCTGGAAGCGAAATGTGCCCGAGCGTCACCCCCTCCGTTCATAGCCGTTCAGGATCGGACCGATCGAGATAGGCCAACAGCGTGGCGATGTAGCGGACCCCTTCGTAGAAATCCTCAAGTCGGATGTTCTCATTAGGAGCGTGGCCCCGGGAATCGGCATAGCCGATACCGGCGGTCACGATCGGTACCCCAAACTGCCCGCACAGGAGATGCACCGGCCCGGTGCCGGCCATCATCGGCAGCACCGTTGGGCGGTGGCCGTAAACCACCTCTGCTGTACGTACCGCGACCTTCACGAATGGATGGTCTGGATCCCCCGCTGCCGGTGCCTCTCCATTCCACCAGACGATCTCCACATCGTCGAAGCCTGCTCTGTCCAGATGCTCTCTCAGTTGCTCCACCACGCGTTCAGGTCGCTGGTCGGGCACTAGGCGGAAGTCCACCTTAGCGTAGGCTCTGGCGGGGAGGACCGTCTTCGAGCCCGGACCGGCGTATCCTGCGTGGAAACCGTCGATGTTGCAGGTTGGGGCGAAGATGAGCCGTTCTTTCAGCGCCATACCGGTCAGTCCATCCAGGAACGCGTCGATTCCAAGAAGAGCGCGCACCTCTTCCTCAGGATATTCCCATTCGGCGAGGGCCTGACGTTGGGCGTCGGTGGGAGGGCGGACGTCGTCGTAGAACCCTGGAATGCGGATCGCTCCGTCGGGCCCCTTGATGCTGTTCAACGCCCACAGTAGCCGCCAGGCGGGGTTGACGACGGTGGCAGCCATCGCCGAATGGAGGTCGCGGGCAGCTCCCTTCACCCGCAGTTCCAGGTACAGCATCCCCTTGCATCCCAGAGCGATCTCGTACCGGTCGCGGGCGTTTTTCCCTCCTGCCTCCCACACGCATCCGATCGCGCCTTCCAGGAGTTCGCGCTGGGATTCGACAAACTGGTGAAGGTGGGGGCTGCCGATCTCCTCCTCACCCTCGATGATCCAGGTCAATCCCACCGGCAGGGAGCCGTGGACGCGCAGGTAGGATTCGATGGCGCCCAGGCGGGCGGCGATGGCCCCTTTGTTGTCCGCCGCGCCCCGAGCGTAGAGTTTCCCCTCCCGAACCGTCGGTTCGAAGGGTGGGGTGGTCCACTCCTCCAGCGGGTCCACCGGCTGGACGTCGTAATGGTTGTAGAAAAGCAGCCTCTCGGGTCGTTTCCCCTCCATCTGGGCCACGATGACCGGTGGGCCGTCGATGGGGACCTGCTCGACCTTGAAGCCGAGGGACCGCAGCATCCCGGTCAGCAGGTCGGCGGTCTCGCCTAACCCTACACCCTGAGAAGAGATGCTGGGCTGGGTCAGGAGACGCTTCAAACGGACGAGATAGGCGGTCTTGTGGGCCTCGATGTCGGTGTAGATCTCCTTGCACATCGTTCACCTTCCATTGTGGACCCTGGATCGATCGGCCTCCAGGTCCCATACGATGATCTCCGGCGGGGCGAGGAAGCGGGCGCGGGGTGCGCCCAGCCCCTCCATTCCCAGACCTCGGCTGACGTAGAGGGCGGTGTTGCCCTCCCGATAGAGTCCCATCTCATACCGTTTCCCGAAGTCGGAACTGGTGACCAGCGCGCCGAAGAGGGGGAGGCGGAGTTGGCCCCCGTGGGTATGACCAGCCAGGTAGAGGTCGATCCCGCACGCCACCGCGTCGGGCATCAGGTCAGGGGAGTGGTAGAGGAGGACGGTGAACAGGTCGCCGGTGTCGTCGGGCAGGAGTCGTCGTAGCCGCGCCCCATCGGCGTGCCGGTCGCGGGTGCAGCGCAGGCCGATCAGTCGAAGGTGGAGGCCGTTGATGTGGACCTCGACCGCTCTGTCCATCAACCACGTGATAGGGAGTCCGTCGAAGATGGACGGGACGATGTGGGCCAGGTCGACCGGGGGGCTGCCGGTGACGGCGTAGGTAGGGGCCTGGGCGGCGATCTGGGCGAGCAGGTCGCGCACCTCCTGGCGGGCTTCGGGGTCATCGGCGGAGGATAGGTTGAGGTAGTCGCCGGTGAGCAGGACGAGATCGGGGTGGAGATCCTTCACCGTTTCCAACAGCCGTTTCTCTCTGGGGGTCCAGCCCTCGAAGTGGATGTCGCTGATGTGGAGGAGACGCAGGGTGGCGTCGCCTCGCAGTTTGGGGGAGGTCAATCGCTGGTGCGTGATGGTGAGGCGGGCCGGTTCGATCCAGGTGGCATAAGCCTGGGTGGCGACGAGTCCGACCTGGAGGAGGGTGCAGAGGGCGAAGCCGGTCCAGGTAGGATAGATCGCACCCAGGGCGAACGTGATCCCGGTGCGGAGCAGGGCCAGGGCGAAGAGCGGCGGGGTGGGGGGACCGTAGGAGCGGCCGAAGCGGGGCAGGAGGGAGAGGGAGATACCGTCCACAAGGATCGTGGCGAGGGTCAGTGCACCGGCTGCGATCTGGAGGGAGGAAGTGTGCCAGGGCCACGCACCGATGGCGGAGAGGCCGACCAGGGCGGGGAGGAGCGCGGCGGGGGAGATCGGACTCAGCAGGTCGGCGACGACGAGGGCCTGGAGGAGCGGGCCGTGGGTGGTCGGCGTCCTTGCTTCCTGATCGGAGGTCCTGTCCATTGGCCTTTGCAAAAAGCGACCTCGGAGACCTCTGCCGAGGCCCCCGAGGTCGCTCTGATGCAGGGGGATCACTCGCCGAAGACGGCGTCCAGCACCTCGTCGGGCACGTCCCAGACGACGTTGTGAGGCGGTAGTTTCTCGTATTTCATGAACTCCGGCAGCCGGTCGTCCGACTTGGTGAAGCCAGCCGCGCGGTTGAAAGCCAACTCGCGGTCGATGATCTCCTTGCCGATGCGGGCTGCGTCGTCCGGGGTCCAGTCTGCGCCCAGGAGGCCGGCGCATTCCTCCACCATTCCCTCGAAGCCGCTGGGGATGTCCAGGATGGCGAAGGCGATGAACAGGCAGTGACCGGTGGTGTCGATGAAGGCGGTGGTGTACTGGAAATTGCGCGCCAGTTCCGCTTTGTTGACGTCGAACTGATCCACCTTGCCGCCCACGCCGAGGATCTCCGGCGCGATGGTGTAGCCGGAGGTGTGATCGGCGCCCATCGTGCTGATGGCGTAGGTGATGCCGATGCCCTTGATGGCGCGCGGCTCGTAGGCGGGCATGTTCTGCCCCTTGACGCCGGGGACGCGGTACCAGCCGAAGGCTTTGCCGGTGAAGGCCGCGCCGTTGCCGATGATGTGGCCGAGCGGGGTCCCCTTGCGGACCTCTTCGTCCAGCAGTCGGATGGCACCCTCCCAGTCGCCGAAGGACAGGAGCCCCGCGTCCATCGCCACGGCGATGGTGCCGCCCGCTTCGATGGTGTCCAGACCCAGGTCGTTGCAGAGCCAGGTCAGTTTGCCGATGGCCTCCAGGTTATCGATCCCGCAGTTGGCCCCCAGCGCCCAGGTGGTCTCGTACTCGATGCAGGAGACGATCTCGTTGCCCTTCTCGTCGTAGTAGGTGTTGGAGCACTGGATGACGCAGCCGGGATGGCAGGCGTGGTTGTACAGTTCCTTGCCCAGCCGCTTCTTGTTGTTCTCGAAGATCGCCTCGCCGGAGGTGGCCGCTGCGCCCTCGAAGCGGCCCTCGCGGAAGTTGCGGGTGGGGTAGCCGCCTGCCTCGTTGATGATGTTGACCAGGATGGCGGTGCCATAGGTGTTCAGGCCGCCCTTCGGCTTCGTGATGTCGTGCTGGCGAAGCGCTTCCAGCAGTTTCTTGCGACCCTGGTTGAAGAGGTCCGGGTTGGCGATCTCTACGCCAGGGGCCCCAGTGTCGTCGACGACGATGAACTTCAGCCCCTTGGACCCCATCACCGCGCCGAGGCCGCCGCGGCCGGAGTACCGGCTGGGCCGACCGTGGTTGTCGTTGAAGCAGACGCCGGCCATCGCCATCTTCATCTCACCGGCCACGCCGATGGAGCAGATGTGGGCCTTCTTGCCGAAGCGCTCGAACAGTTGTGGGTAGACCTCGTAGAGGCCCCTGCCGGCGTACTCGTCGGCGGGGAAGAACTCGACGCCGTCCTTGGTGATGTACAGGCCCCACCAGCCGCTCTCCTTGGGGAAGCCCTCGACGATGATGGCCTTGATGCCCAGTTTGGCGACCGCCTGTACCCAGGAGGAGCCAGCGTTGGACTCCTTGATGCCGCCGGTGAGAGGGGACTTCCCGCCGACGGAGACCCGCCCGCTGGTGGGTGCGTTGGTGCCGGTGACGATGCCGGGGGCGAAGACCAGTTTGTTGTTCGGACCCAGGGGATGGCAGGTCGGATCGACTTCGTCGTAGACGATGGTGGAGGTGAGGCCACGGCCGCCGAGGAACTTGTACCTCTCTGGCACGTCTTCGTAGGTTGCGGTCCGATCCGTCATGTTGACGCGCAGGATCTTCGGCATATTGACCTCCTTTCGTACAACCTCTGGAAACGACACGCGTCATAAAGCAACAAAGGAGGCCCTCGCCGACCGGCGGGTTCATCGGTCGGTGGAAAGCCTCCTTTGCAAATACGGCGGGCGTGGGAATTGCTCCCCACACCTTATCGCCCACCCGTCCCAGAGGGAGCGAAGTGGGTCGGAGGACAGGGGATCCAATTGTCCAGGTGCATCATTATCTTATTCCAATTTCGGTGTGGTGTCAAGGGTGAAGTTGACACAGGAAGGGGGGAGAATATAATGAGCCCACCTTAGGGATCATACTCCAGGAGGAGGTTTGGAATGGCCGAGTTTGACATTCTCATCCGACGGGCGAGGCTACGCGGTCGCTCCGGCGGCCTGTTCGACATCGGCATCGCCGATGGCCGAATCGCTGCCATTGAGGAGCGCATCGAGGGGCAGGCGAGTAAGGAGATCGACGCCCAGGGCAACCTGGTGACGGAGTCTTTCGTCAATCCTCACTTGCACTTATGTAAGGTTTACACGCTCCAGATGATGGACGAGGAGGCCCTTAAGGATTACCACGGTGAGGGGATGGGGAAGGCGATGACGGCCATCGAGTTGGCCGCTCGCGTCAAGGAGAAGTACGACGAATCCTGGATCATTGAGAACGTCCGCAAGGCGCTGCGGGAGGCGGCCCGCTTCGGCAACACCCACATCCGCGCCTTCGCCGATGTGGACACCAAGGCGAAGATGGAAGGGGTCAAAGCGCTGATTCGGGCGCGGGAGGAGTTCAAGGGGATCGTCGACGTGCAGGTGGTGGCCTTCCCTCAGGATGGCGTGGTCCGCGAGCCGGGCGCGGCCGACCTGGTCCGGCAGGCGATGGACCTGGGGGCCGACGTGGTCGGGGGGATCCCCTGGATCGAGTACACCGACGATGCTGCCCAGAGGCACATCGACGAGATGTTCAAGATCGCCAAGGAGTACGACAAGCCCATCTCGATGCTGGTGGACGACGCGGGCGATCCTGGCCTGCGGACGCTGGAGATGCTGGCGGTGAAGACCATCGAAGAGGGATGGCACGGCCGGTCGCTGGCCCACCACGCCCGGGCGATGGAGCTGTACCCCAAGCCCTACTTCCAGAAAGTGGCCGCGCTCCTCAAGCAGGCCCAGATGGGGGTGGTCAGCGACCCGCAGACCGGGCCGCTGCACGCTCGGGTCAAGGAGCTGCTAGAGGAGGGTGCGCTGGTCTGCCTGGGCCAGGACGACATCTCCGATGCTTACTACCCCTACGGCCGCAACAACATGCTGGAGGTGGCCTTCCTGGCCTCCCACCTCCTCTGGATGACGACCCGCGCGGAGATGGAGACGTTGTACGATATGATCACCGTCAAAGCCGCGCAGGCGATGGGGATCTCCGATTACGGGCTGGAGGTCGGTAAGACGGCTCACCTGGTCGTGTTGACCCAGCCGGACGTCCTGGAGGCGTTCCGTCACCACGAGCCCCCTGCCTACGTGATCAGCCACGGCCGGTTGGTGGAGGACGTGCCGTAGGTTTTTCGCTCGCAGGTATGAGAGCCATCGCCCGGACCATAAGCCGGAGGGTATGGAGCCGAGTGCAGGAGGGACCCGCGCCGGCGCGGGTCCTTGCTGTGTTCGACCACGCCTGCGATCTGTTGACCGCGGACGGAGAGGTGATCGGCCTGGTCCTTCCGGCGGTGGGGGAGGGACCGCTCAACGTGGTGGTGGAGAACAGCCCTGGCCTGTTCGACGGCCTGCAAGCCGGGATGGCCGCACGGTTGACCTCCTTGACCATCGTCGTGGGCCGTCTGCGGGTGGATCTGACGGGGGTGACAGTGTGGGAGCCCCAGCCAAATTGGAGCGCGCTGCGGGCCCGCCGGGCAGCGATCGAAGCCCGCCTGCCGACCGTGCGCGATCTGGCTCTGGAGCGCACGGCGGGGGAGAGCCTGTTAGCCTTGTTGGCGGATCCCTCGATCACGACGTCCGACCGCCACGACGCGGTGCTTGCGCGGGCTCGGGAGGGGCTGGGCTTGCTGCGGCGAGGGTGGGAGGGGGACCTCGGTGCGTTGCAGGAGGGCGTGGCCCGGCTGGCTGGGCTGGGCGGGGGCCTGACCCCGGCGGGGGATGACTTCCTGACCGGGATGATGCTCTGGGCCTGGCTGGCTCACCCTGACCCGGCCTCCTTCTGCCGGGCGGTGGCCGAAGCAGCCGCGCCGTTGACCACCATGCTTTCGGCGGCCTTCTTGTGGGTTGCGGCGGCGGGGGAGTGCAGCGTCTCCTGGCACCGGTTGTTGGCTGCCCTTGCCGGAGGGGACGAGACGGCGATCCTGCCCGCGATAGAGGAGGTCCTGTCCCACGGGGCGACCTCAGGGGCCGACGCGCTGGCGGGGTTCCTGAGTGGGTGTTTTCACCGCAACGGCGCAGAGGTCTTTTGAGAGGAGCCTCCCGCAGGTTCCTTGTAACCTGCGGGATGCTGGGTGGACCTTCAATCTCTCGGGGGTTCCTCTGCGTCCTCTGCGCCTTTCCCCTTTAATCGACGGGCGAGGGCCAATGCCTCCTCCCGCGTGCGCACCTCTCCCGCCGCCTGTGCCTCCCGGATCGCCGCCAGCAGTCGCCCGACCTGGGGACCCTCCTCGATCCCCAGGCTCTCGATCAGTTCCCGCCCGTCCACCAGCGGCTTCGGCGCGATGGTCTCCTCGTGCCGCTCGAAGTAGTGGCTCAGGAGCAACCGACCGACCTCCAGCCGCCGCGCCCAGCGGTCCGGCTCCAGGTTGGGTCCCCAGGTGGCGAGGTGGTCGGCCAGGCTCAGCAGGTTGACCTCGACGCCCGCGCTGCCGGTATCCCGGAAGAAGCGGTAGATCGCCCGGCGGGTCACCGGGCCCTGGACCCGCGCCAGGTGGCCCGGTCGTAGGTGGGCGCGGACCACCGTGGCGACCCGCTTCACCTCCGATTGACTGAAACGCAGGTGGCGCAGCCGACGGGTCGTGATCTTGGCCCCCTCCCGCTCGTGGCCGTAGAAGTGGAGGCGCCCCTGGTCGTCCTCAGTGCAGGTGACCGGCTTGCCCAGGTCGTGACAGAGAGCGGCCAGCACCAGAAGGACCCGACGCTTTCTTCCTCCTCGCAGTCGGACGGAGAGGTGGCGGCGCAGGTGGGGGACGAACGGCCCCAGTAGGGTTTTCACGTCGTCCCAGGCCTGCTCCGTCGTGTCGGCGTACAGGCGGGGGAAGGGGGGGCGGCCATACACGATGTCGAGGATGCCCGCCACCGCGTCGATCACCAGCAGCGTGTGCCACCAGACGTCGAACCGGTGCGGAGGGGATTGAGGCTGCTCCTTGAGAGGGTCCACCTCGGGGATCACCTGGGCCAGCAGCCGCAACTCGTCCAGCATGTGGACGTGTTCGGCGGGGGAGGGGGTGGCGAGGATGCGGACGAACTCGTCGCGGATCCGTTCCGGTGAGGCCTGGGTGAGGCTCTCGGCCCGCTGGATGATCCAGGCGGCCGTCTTGGCCTCCAACCGCATCTCCAGTTCGGCCGCCAGTCGGACGGCCCGCAGCATCCGGAGGGGATCGGCGTCGAAGGCCTGGGGGCCGATGGCGCGGACAAGCCGGGCCTGCAGGTCGGCCAGTCCTCCGAGGGGGTCGATCAACACTCCCTCCGGCTCCACTGCCATCGCGTTGAGGGTGAAGTCTCGACCCCGCAGATCGGCCAGGAGGGTCTCCCCGCGCAGCCTGGCGAAGTCCAGTTCGACCCGGCGGCCGCGCCGATCGCGCACCACCACCCGTGCCGTGTCCCGCTCCTCGTCCAGTGGGAAATACGCTCCGTCAAGGGCGTCGGCGACGGCGCGGGCCAGCCCCATCGCGTCCCGCTCGACGGCGAAGTCCCAATCGTGCAGGGGACGGCCCAGCAGCATGTCCCGCACGATGCCGCCCACTGGCCAGATGGCGACCCCGCGCCGGTCGGCAATGGCGCGGATCGGCTCCCAGGGCCATCGGGGAAGGGTGATGTGGATGCTCATCGAGGGTATGATACTGGACGGGGAGGGGGGTGTCAAGTACATCTGTGAAGAGCCGGTGCTGGATCGATGTCCTGCCGGCCCCGTCTGTTTACGGCGGGGCGGATTGGGTATGTCCGAACTCTTGTGCAAACCCCAGCGGGGAATGTTGGCTTACCACAGAGGCAGAGAGAGCACCGTTAAAATCCCTGTGTCTCTGTGGTCCACAAAAGATCGGACAGGGCACGGGCGAACCGGTCCAGTTCCGCGTTGCTGGCGCGGGAGGGGTGGCGGAGGGGGAGGATGAACTGCAGCCCGTCCGGCCCGATGCCTGACGGGACGGGGATGGGACGGGCGTGGAGGTCCCGCATCCGTCCCGCAGGCAGTCCCAGCCATCCCAGCAGGGCCTGGGAGGCCAACAGGCCGACCGGCACCAGGATGCGGGGACGGACGTGGGCGATCTCCTCCAGCAGGTACAGCAGGCAGGCGGCTGTCTCCGATGCGGTGGGGCGGCGGTTCCCCGGTGGGTTGCAGCGGACCACGTTGGTCAGGTAGCAGCCTCGCAGGCGCGGTCGCTCGGCGGCAGGGTTGCTTTCTGAGGAAAGGCCCATCCGGATCAGGATCGCCTGGAGGCGGCGGCCGGACCGATCGCGGGTGAAGGGGACGCCGGTGAGGTCCGCCCCGTGGCGGCCTGGCGCTTCGCCGACGAACATCACCGTGGCGGGGACGGCCCCATAGCCACCGACCACGCGGTTCCGGTTAGCGGCCAGCGCCGGGCAGCGTCGGCAATCCGGTGGAGCGATCATTGGGCCTATGGCTGTTGCCCTCCGTAGAGGTGGTGCCGCCGGATGTAGGTCTCTACCGCTGGAGGGACCATCCCGGAGATGGGCCAGCCCTCGGCGATTCGGCGGCGGATCTCGGTCCCGGCGACGTCCATCATCGATCCCTCGAGCCAGACGATACGGTCGCGGATGCCGGGGATCGCCTTCTCCAGAGCTTCCAGATCGGCCTCCCATCCGGGCCGGGGCAGCACCGCCAGTTTCGCCTGGGCCGCGATGCGGGCGGGGTCATGCCAGGTGAGGAACTGGGCCAGGCTGTCGCTGCCCATCAGGAAATACAGGTCGGCTTCTGGGTAGGCCCGGCGCAGGATGGCGAGCAGGTCGGCGGTGTAGTGGGGGCCGGGTCGGTCCAGGTCGGCCCGGGAGAGGATGAACCTCTCATCGTCGGCGATCGCCAGGGAGACCATCGCCTCACGATGGAGGGCGGGGGTGATGGGTTGGTCCGGCTTGTGGGGGGGCTGTCCTGCCGGGACGAAGAGGACGCGGTCCAGACTCAACTGGTCGAGAGCGACCTGCGCCAGGTGGAGGTGGCCGTAATGGGGTGGGTCGAACGTGCCGCCGAGGACGCCCAGTCGCACCTCGTCATTCCTCCCAGACCAGTTCCTTCTGGCCGATGCGGACGGTGTCGCCTGGCTGAACTCCCGCCTCGCGCAGGGCGTCCACCACGCCCATCGCCTCCAGCGCGCGGTGGAACCGATAGACCGCCTCGTCCAGTTCGAAGGGGGTCATCGCCGCCAGGCGCTCCACCCGGCGGCCGTGCACCCGCCAGCCGTCCTCCTCCCGCTCGACCCAGAAGTCCCGCTCGTCGTCCTCCAGGCGGAACACGGGGACCTCGTAGGTGATCGTCGGTTCGCGGGGGATCTCCTCCAGCAGTTGGGCCGCCCGCCAGAGGAGCGGACGCAGGCCCTCGCGGGTCAGGCCGGAGATGGCGAAGACCTCGTATCCATCGGCCTCTAGCCGCCCCTTGACCTCCGGCCAGCGCTCTTGCGCCTCCGGCAGGTCGATCTTGTTGAAGGCGACGATCTGGGGCTTCTTGTCCAGCCCGTGGCCGAAGGCGGCCAGTTCCTCGTTGATGGCGTGGAAGTCGCCGATGGGGTCGGGCGCGCTGCCGTCGAGGAGGTGGATGAGGAGGCGGGTCCGTTCGACGTGGCGCAGGAACTCGTGGCCCAACCCCTTTCCCTGGCTGGCCCCCTCGATCAGCCCGGGCAGGTCGGCCATCACGAAGTCGGTCTGTTCGTCCAGGACGACGACGCCCAGGTGGGGGGCGAGGGTGGTGAAGGGGTAGGGGGCGATCTTGGGCCGGGCGGCGGTGACGGCGGCCAGGAGGGTGGACTTTCCGGCGTTGGGCTTGCCCACCAGGCCCACGTCGGCCAGGAGTTTCAGTTCCAGTTTGAGAGTTCGCTCCTCGCCGGGTTCCCCGTTCTCCGCGATGCGGGGGGCCTGGTTGGTGGGGGTGGCGAACCGGGCGTTGCCCCGCCCGCCGCGCCCGCCCCGCGCTACGACCACCTCCTGCCCCGGCTCGGTCAGGTCGGCCAGGATCTGGCCGGTCTCCGCGTCGCGGACGAGGGTTCCGGGCGGCACGGGGATACGCAGGTCGGCGCCGGAGGCTCCGTGCTGGTTCTTCCCCCGGCCGTGTTGGCCCCGCTCGGCGCGGAAGTGTCGGCGGCGGGTGAACCGGTAGAGGGTGTTGAGGTGGGGGTCCACGTAGAGGATCACGTCCCCACCCTTGCCCCCGTCGCCACCGGCCGGCCCGCCGAATGGGACGTATTTTTCGCGCCGGAAGGCGACGCATCCGTTGCCGCCGTCCCCGGCTTTGACCTCGATGATGGCCTCATCGATGAACATCGTTCCGATCCTTTTTCGAATCGCAGAGGCGCGGAGGACACAGAGAATCTCAAATTCTTGGACTCTCTGTGTCCTCTGCGTCCCTGTGGTTGAATTATAGCACAAAACAAAAATGCCGGGACCTGTGGGAATCCCGGCCTTGAGGTACCCCCGCCGCGACTCGAACGCGGGCCACCGGCTCCGGAGGCCGGTGCTCTATCCAACTGAGCTACGGGGGCACGCGTTCTGTTTATACCACAAGTTTCGACCTTTGTCAAAGGCAAGGGGATGTGCTACACTCAATAGCACCACGGAGTCACAGAGAACCACGGAGAAAAAAATCTGAAGACCTCGGTGCCCTCCGTGTCTCTGTGGTGGAAGACAGACTGCAGGAGGAACGATGGGCACGTTGCTCTTGAGACACGCCGAACTGCTGGTGACGATGGACGACGGCGATCGGCGGATCCCCGACGGGGGGCTTTTTGTCCGCGATGGGGTCATCGAGCGGGTGGGCCCCACGGCGGAGTTGCCCTCCGAGGCCGATGAGGTGATCGACGCCGATGGGATGATCGTCCTGCCGGGGCTGGTCAACACCCACCATCACCTCTACCAGACGCTGACCCGGGCGGTGCCGGCAGCGCAGGACGCGACGCTGTTCCAGTGGCTGAAAACCCTCTACCCGATCTGGGCCAACCTGACGCCGGAGGCCGTCTACACCAGCGCGTTGGTCGGGCTGGCGGAACTGGTCCTCTCCGGCTGCACCACCGCTGCCGACCATCTCTACATCTATCCCAACGGCTGCCGGATCGACGACGAGATCCGGGCTGCCCAGGAGATCGGCATCCGCTTCCACGCCAGCCGGGGGTCGATGAGCCTGGGGGAGAGCAAGGGCGGTCTCCCGCCCGACCGGGTGGTGGAGGACGAGGACTTCATCCTCAAAGATACTCAGCGAGCCATTGAGGCGTACCACAACCCCGAGCCGTATGCGATGGTACGCATCGTCGTCGCGCCGTGTTCTCCTTTCTCGGTGACGCCGGACCTGATGCGGGAAGCGGCCACGCTGGCACGGTCCTATGGGGTCCACCTCCACACCCACCTGGCGGAGACGCTGGACGAGGAGCGGTTCTGTCTGGAAAAGTTCGGCTGCCGGCCGGTGGAGTACGCGGAGGACCTGGGCTGGGTGGGCGACGACGTGTGGTACGCTCACGGTGTCTACATCAACGATCAGGAGATCGACCTTCTGGCGCGGACGGGGACGGGGGTCTGCCATTGCCCCAGTTCCAACATGCGGCTGGCCTCGGGCATCGCGCCGGTGCGGGCTTACCTAGATAGGGGGGTCCGGGTGGGGCTGGGGGTGGACGGCTCGGCGAGCAACGATTCCTCCCATATGCTGGCCGAGGCGCGGATGGCGCTCCTGTTGCAGCGGGTCTCCGGCAATCCGGCCGGCCTCTCCGCGCGAGAGGCGCTGTGGCTGGCGACGCGGGGAGGAGCGGCGGTGTTGGGCCGGGACGACATCGGGCAGTTGGCCCCGGGCAAGGCGGCGGACTTCATCGGGTTCCGGCTGGACCGGGTGGATTACGCTGGCGCACTCCACGACCCGATGGCGGCCCTGGTCTTCTGCACGCCGCAGCGGGTGGACCTCTCGGTCATCAACGGGCGAGTGGTGGTGGAGGAGGGACACTTACTGACGGTGGACCTGGGACCGGTGGTGGAGCGGCACAATCGGATCGCGAGGGAGTTGGTAGGGTAGCGGAGAAGCGAAGGAGCAGGGGGACAGGAGGTGGGCGATGAGCGGGGTGGCCGATCTGTTGCGCCGGGGGATCGCGGCGGCGCGGGCCGGGCGGAAGCAGGAGGCCGAGCAGTTGCTGCGCCAGGTCATCGCCAAGGAGCCGGAGAACGAGTGGGCCTGGTTCTGGTTGAGCGCAGCGGTCGGGGGGATCGATGCGCAGCGGGAGTGTCTCCATCGCGTGCTGGAGATCAATCCCGATAACGGCTACGCCCGTAGCGGCCTCGCCTTCCTCAGTCGTCTGCGTCCGGGGCAGGAGTGGCAGGCCGAGAGTGCGCCGTGGACGGAGGGGATCGATGAGCAGGTGATGCTGGGGAGCGAGCCGCCGCGCCGTTGTCCCCGCTGCGGGACGGTTAATCCGGGCTGGGCGTACACGTGCAGCCGCTGTGGGGCCGTCCTCCAGACGATCGACCTTGTGGGGGTGGTGCAGCAGGAGGAGCGGATCTATTCCCGCGCCTCGGAGGGTCTCACGGTGATGGAGGCCTGGGCGGGCGCGATTGCGCTGAACGGGGATGCGGCGTTTGGACCGGAGGTGGAACTGGCCTCGTGGCGGCGGTCGCTCTCGGCGCTTATCATTGGAAGCCTCTTCTTCGTTCTCCTGCGAAGCGTGGTCCCTGCCCTGGTATGGATGTTAGGGCCAAGGGGGATGCGTCCGTTATCTGCCCTTTCGACCCTTCCCCTTTTCCTCGAGATCGACGCCTGGGGGCTTGGTGGGATATGGATCGCCGCACTCGCGTTGGCCCTCGTCCTGTTCCTGCTGGCTCGCTTGATGGGGGGATCAGGAGGTTTTCTGGTTCACTTTCATCTGATATCCGTCGCCGTCTCCGCCTGGATGTTCGTTACCTCCGCGCTGGTCTTCCTCTTGTGGTTGGTCTCCGTAGTGATCCCAGGGATGGAGGGACGACTCCTGTCCGGTCTCTCTTTCGTGGTCGTCTTCCTCTCCCTGAGTTATCTGCCCGCGCTGCTGACACAGGCGTTGCGGGTTGCCCATCGGATCGCCGGGATCCTGGCGTTGGTTGGGGTGATGATCGGGTTGGGCGCGCTGGTGGCGGGCGTTGTGGCCCTCAGATTCCCCCTTCAGGATGCCGTCCCCGTTGTCATCAGGGTGATCCTGGGGGATGTGCTGCCCCAACTCATAGGGGCAGGGTGAGGTCCATCGCTCTTTCGCGGGGTCAGGCGGATAGGCTGCCTGGGAGTGCCTAGGACTGGATCATCGCCTGGATTTCTTTTCGCAGGCGTTCGGTCTCCTCGGCGAGATCGGGATCGTCGGGCCGGCGGCGGGCGCGTTGCCGCTTGAAGGCCAGTTCGGCGCACATCTGGTGGAGACGCCGGACCTTGAGCCAGCCTTGGATGCCTCCCTGTCGCAGCGCCTGCCATTGAGCGTGGGTCCACCCGCCGGGGCGGGTGATCGCTCGGTAGACCTCCTCAGGCACCTCCCCGAGCAGTTCGCGCCGGAGGACCCGTTGCTGGCGGGTTAGCATTCCCACTAGCAGGGCCACCATCCCGGCAAGGCCAGCCAGGGTGATCAGGACCCCAATGGCGGTCGCTCCCCAGGCCGCCCGGAGGGCCAGGACGTGTCCCGTGTGGACCGCACCTGCAAGCAGGAACCCGGCCAGCGCAGGGGCCCAGCGGTAGCGGCGAGGCGGCATCGCTCGGGTCCAGCCCAGCCCGGCGCCGAAAGCGGCCGAATAGAGGGCGTGGTTCAGGCTGTGCAGGACTCCCTGGACGAACGCCCGTGCTCCCAGGCCAGCCCATCCCTGGAAGAGAAACGCGCCCAGGTAACCGATGGTGTTCCCTGTCATCGCGAAGCCGAAACCGGCCATCCCACCGTAGAGGATCCCGTCCACCACGCCGTCGAACTCCCGCGGGTAGCGGAGGAAGATGAACATCACGACAGCGCCTTTCAGGACCTCCTCGATCCACGGGGCGAGCCAGCCTGCGCCAGTCGCTTCTACCGCTTTCGCCCCCAGAGCCGGGGGGAGGTTGAAAATGAACCGGACGATCAGGGTGAGCAGAATCGCCGGAAGCGCGCCCCAGACGAAGGCGGTCGCCAGAAGCCGTTTGGGCTCCTTTTCGTACCGGTCGGCCCAGTACAGGGCTAGTACGTAGAGGAGAGTGGGGAGCAGACCTGCCAGCAAGGCGGAACCGAGCCCGCGGGAGATCTCCTCCGCTGGTAGCATCCCAGCCAGCCACACCACGTCCGGCGCGTCCCACACCGCTGGTTTGATCACCTCTTCGTAGGCGACTTCTACGTTCGTCTCCGCGCCATCGGTTGTGACCTTACGTAACCCCGGTCCGCAGGACGCGCACAGTCGGCCCGAGAGACGTTCTCCGGGCATAAGGGGGATAGAACGATAGGAGATCTGGCGAACCACGTTCAGTTCCCGGAAGGGGTAGGTGGTCGTTATCGCGACCTGCGTCGCTGTCAGCGCTTCAACCGTGAACGAGACGGGGGTCGTCGGCTCTTCGTGTAGCAATAGAGTGCCGCCCCTGTCGTCGGGCTGCGGGACCCAGTCCAGGTCATCATCCCGGGTCTTCCCGTCGATCCGGACCGGCCCGTCGGCTTTTACCGCCACCCGGAGCCGGTGAGTGTACCAGATCGCTTCGTCACGTGGCTGTTCCATCCCCCAGGTGTAGGGAGCGACCCAGGACTCTTTCTCCGGCGGGCCGTGGGGACCCCCCAGGTCGGCTTGTGCTGCCCGCTCTCCCCAGTTCCCGGAGAAGCAAAGCCATTCCATCCCGGGCCAGGCGTCGGGGTTTCGCTCGACCTCTCCTTGTTGGGGGATCAGGAGGACCTGGGGGACCGTGCGGTGGGCGCGCCCGGTTCGATCGACGACGGTGAAGGAGGTATTGCCCATCTCCCGCACGTTGGGAAAGACCTCGTCGCCCCAGAAGTAGTTGGCGTGGGACCCCAGGGCCACATAGACGGCGGGGTGGGTTCCCTCCTCGACGTGGACAGCCGACCAGGGCCGGCGGGTGCCGCCGTGGTGCTGGCTCACGACCACCCACTGGGGTTGCTCCATCTCGTCCAGGATGACCTGGACCATCTCCCAGTCGCCTTCATGCTTGTTGAGCCAGTCGTTGTAGTAATAGAACAGCCAGTATTGGATGATAATGTGGCCATCCTCGCGCACCACGCGGGCGTAGGCGGTGGCGGGCGGGCCGCCCGAGTCGGGGCTCAGGTGCGCTTTGTAGTAGGCGCGGTGGGCGGAGTAGTTCTTGTAGTCGGATGTTCCCTCGTCCCCGTACCACACGTCTAGGAAGTACTCCGGACCACGGAAGCGGCACAGGTCGCGGAGGGTGGGGTCGTTCAGGACGTTCACGTCGAACCAGCCGGTACGGGTTTGCCGGAGCCGAGCCTGACCGACCAGGACCTCTACGGGCTGTGGACGGAAAGGTTCGTCCGGGTGGAAGTATAGCACCGGGACGAACCGGTGGGCGAGGGAAACGTCTGCCCCGGGAGGCTCACCACCCTCGGCGAGGGCAGCGCTCGGGGTCCCCCGGATCAGTACGAGAAGAGCGAATAACAGGATGATGCGTCTCATCGCAAAAAAGTATACTCCTCTGCCAGGGGATGGCAAGATGGGGGCTGCTGAGGTTTAGACGTGAGTTCGGGTGTGGCCCGCCGGTTGTGCCCTCTGTGCCTGCATGGTGGAAGGAGTGTCGAACGCTGCGGGCGTGCGTGAAAAGGCAGAAATGAATCATAAATATCATTGGGCTTTGACAAATCCCCCCCCGCGTGCTATAATGCCCTCGCCCCGATGGGGGTGGGAGATCCTGACAAGGGCAGAGGATGAGGGCCTGAAAAGGGGTAACGGATGCAGAAGACGCGTGAGCAGATCCTGCGCATACTGAAAGTTCGGGGCGCGGCGACGGTTGAGGAGTTGAGCCGGGATCTTGGGTTGACGCCTGTGACGATCCGGCACCATCTAGACGTGTTGAACCGCGAGGGGCTGATCACTCCGCCAGAGCCTTTCCACAGGCCGGGCCCCGGCCGTCCCCAGTACCTGTACCGGCTGACCGAGGAGGCTTCCCACCTTTTCCCCAAGCATTACGACCTCTTGGCGGCCGAGTTGTTGCGGGAGATCGCCCAGCGCCTTTCGCCGGGAGAGGTAGAGGATCTGCTGGATGGGATCGCCCAGCGGTTGGCCCAGCGGGCACAGATTCGAGAGGACGCTAGTTTCTCCGAGCGGGTCAATGCGGCGGTGCAGTTTCTGAATGAGCAGGGTTATATGGTCTCCACCGATGAGGACGGGGAGGGAGGGCTGATCCTCCACATCGCCAATTGTCCCTTTGAGCGCGTGGCGCGGGATTGGCTGGAACCTTGCAAGATGGATATCCGCTTGTTGACCTGGTTGCTGGGGGAGGAGCCGCGGCGGATCGCTTCTGCCTCTGCAGGGGACAGCCATCGGTGTACGTATCTTCTCTCTCCGACAGGCGAGTCAGGATAGAGTAGGAGGCCTTATGGGGTTGAAGACGACGCTGATCTATCCGGGTATCGCGGGACGGGGGTGGAACTCCCTGAAGCAGGGGATGGACGCCGGGTGGATCTCCCACGGGCTGGCTTCGCTGAGCGCAGCGGCTAAGGCCCAGGGGTTCGAGGTCGACCTGATCGACCTGCGAGCGCTTTCGGGCTGGGATCACTTTCGGGAGGTGTTGGCTGAGCGGGACCCCGACGTGATCGGGGTGACGATGATGAGCGTGGACTACAACCCGGCCCGGGAGGCTATCGCCATCGCCAAGGAGGTCAAGCCGGACATTGTGGCGATCATCGGTGGTCCTCACGTGACGATCGCCGTCCAGGACAGCCTCCGCATCCCTCACGTGGACTACCTGGTCCTCCACGAGGGTGAGATCACCTTTCCCAAGTTGCTTCGGGCTATCGAAGAGGGCCGTCCGCCCGAGCAGCGGGTGATCCGGGGGGAGCCGCCCGATCTGGACGCGATCCCGTTCAGCGATCGGGACCTCTTCCTCGAGGAGTGGAAAAAGTGGGGATATGATCTGGACTCCCCGGAGGTTCCCTTCGTTCCTGAACTGCCCCCGCCCTTCGCTACCATTATCGCTGGACGGGGCTGTATCTATAATTGCGCTTTCTGCAAGCCGGGGGAGGATTACCTCTTCGGCAAACGGACCCGCCGCCGGAGCGTGGACAACGTCCTGGCCGAGATCCGGATGCTGGTGGACAAATATGATCTGGCCTCGTTTATGTTCCACGACGACTGCTTGACCGAGGACCGGGAGTGGGTGATGGAGTTCACCGAGAAGTATATCGCTGAGGGCTTCACGATGCCCTTCTTCTGTCAGAGCCGGGCGGATATCATTGTCAAGCACGAAGATATGGTGGAACGGATGGTCGAGGCGGGGCTCCGTGGCTATTTCATCGGTTTCGAGAGCGGCAGCGACCGGGTGTTGAAGTTCATTCGGAAGGGGACGACGGTAGAGCAGAATCTGCAGGCGGCGCGGATCTGTAAGAAGTACGGCGTCGCCATCTGGGCCAACTACATGATGGGCCTGCCGACGGAGACGAAAGAAGAGGTGATGGAGACGGTGCGGATGATGAAAGAGATCGATCCGGACTACTACAGTCCGGCCTTCTTCACGCCGCACCCTGGGACCGATCTGTACGATTTCGTCGTGGAGCGCGACTTGAGTCGGATCACCGATTACGACTCTTACCGCCGTAACCCTACCGAGCCCAAGATTCGCGGACAGGACTACGAGTTTCTCAAGTGGGCGATGGCGGAAAGCCAGCGTCGCAAGCCCATCAACGTGTTCAAGCGTTGGCTGCGCGCCCAGTGGGAAAGGGCGCGGCGGGTGACCCCCGCGAAAGTCTTGCGTAAGTTGGGGTTGGCACGGGCAGTCGGATAGGAATTCCTTTGGTGTTTGGAAATACCACAGAGACACAGAGGACACAGAGTGTTCTCAGGAATTGAGAGCCGCTGTGTCCTCTGTGTCTCTATGGCGCAGATGGAGGAGGGAAGAAGTGGCAGACGCGGAGGTGCTCTTTCTGGTGGCGGGGCGGGATAAGGCGGAGGCCCTGGCCCGCGCACTCGACGGGGCAGCCCTGCCGGCAGAACGGATACAGCCTCGATCCGGGCGGTTGCTGTGGTATGTGGACCGCGGTGTGGTGCAAGGGTTGGAGTGTGGCTTTGCAGGGAGGAAGGCCTGATGGGTATGTTACAGTGGAGAGGGGATGACCTTCCGGCTCCCGTCGCCGAGGATCTCGCTAGCCTTCTCTATAAAATTCTGCGTCGGTGTTCGACCAGCCTCGATCTGGAGATGACGCTGAACGAAGCCCTCGCCCAGACCATTGAAGCGCTGGGGGCGGAGCGGGGGTCGTTGTTCCTTCTTGACCGCGCCGGGCGGGTGATCCGGCAGATCGGGGCGCAGCGAGGGCTCGATGAGGAGGAGTTCGCGTGGCGTGTCGAGCAGGTGATGGAGAGGGGCCTGGCGGGTTGGGCGGTGCGCCATCGGCAGGTCGCCCTGGCGGCTGATACGAAGAAGGACGGACGTTGGCACCGTTTTCCCGGCGATCGGAAGGAGGCGGGGTCCGCCATCGCCGTGCCTCTGGTCCACCGGGGGGAGGTGGTCGGTGTGATGACGTTGCAGCACACACAGCGAGGGTTCTTCGGACTCGATGACACGCTGCTCGCCGAGGTGGTCGCCGCCCAGGTCGCCGTCGCGGTGGCCAACGCCCGCCTCCACGATGCGATGCGCCGTGAGCAGCGGATCCTGCGCGGGCTCATCGCCGCCCTGCCGGACCCCGTCCTCCTGCTCGATACCTCTGGCCGGGTGACGCTCGCTAACGAGCAGGCGCGGGCGCTGTTGGGCAGCGATGTGCTCGATCGACCTCTGCGCGAGGTGGTCGGCGTTGCTGAGGTGACCACGGCCTTTCAAATCGCGCTCGAACGGGGTGAGGTCCAGCAGATCGAGGTCGATCTGGAAGGGAAGGCCGTGTTCGACGCAGCCCTGGTTCCGGTTCCCGGCCTGGGCATCGTCTTGCGGCTGCACGACGTCACGCGGTTGCGCCGCCTCGACGAGTTGAAATCACAGGTCGTTGCCGCGACCTCGCACGATCTGCGCAGCCCTCTTGCCTACGTGCAGGGCTTTGCCGAGGTTCTGTTGCAGGAGGGAGATCTCTCGGAGACGGCCGAGCGGTGTGTGATGGGGATTCTCACCGGCGTGCGGCGGATGTATGCTCTGATCGACCATCTGCTTGACCTGGCTCGGATAGAGGGGGAGGAGGACCGCATTGCAGAAGCCTCGTGCGATTTGAGGCCGGTGATCGATAGCGTGGTCGATGACCTGTCCAAGCGGATCGAAGCGAAAGGACAGGCTTTGGAGATCGATGTCCCGACCGCTTTACCCGCGCTTCGGATGGAGTGTGTGGATCTGCAGAGGGTGCTGGTCAATTTGATCGAGAATGCGGTGAAGTACACGCAGGCCGGAGGACGGATTGGGGTCGTTGCCTGTGAGGAGGGCGACGGCGTGCGCATTTCCGTGGTGGATAACGGGCCGGGCATCCCAGCGGAGGCGCAGACTCGGCTGTTCGAGCGATTCTACAGAGTAGATGGAGCGGGGGGTCGGAGGGGAGGTGTTGGCCTGGGTCTCTCGATCGTCCGCGCGCTGGTGGAGCGGCACGGAGGACACGTGGGGGTCGAGAGCGAAGTGGGGAAGGGTTCCACTTTCTGGTTCTGGCTGCCACGGGCGGCATCTGACGCTCCTGTCCCGTGAGGCCGATGGAACTGCCACGGACCGTCGAAGGCCGTTTCGTTCGGCGGGAGAACCGCTTTCGGGTCGCCGTCGAGGTCGATGGGCGCGTTGAGGCGGCCCATCTGCCCAATTCTGGCCGTTTGGGCGGACTGCTGGTCCCTGGACGGCGTTGTTATCTGGTGCCCCGTTCCTCGCCCGGGAGGCGCACCCCGTATGACCTCCTTTTGGTGGCCCACGCTGGGGTCCTTGTGTCGGTGGACGCTCGGTTGCCCAACCCTCTCTTCGCCGAGGCGGTCGCGGCCGGTCGGTTGGCCCCTTTCGCTGGCGTGACCCGCGTCGCGCGGGAGGTCCGGCACGGGGGGAGCCGGATCGACTTCCGGCTGGAGGGCGCGTGGGGGACCTGCTGGGTGGAGGCCAAGTCGGTGACGCTGGTTGAGGATGGGGTGGCGCTCTTCCCCGACGCGCCGACCGGGCGCGGTCGACGTCATCTGGAGGACCTGATCACTTTGGTCCGGGAGGGCCATCGGGCGGCGGTGGTCTTCGTCGTCCAGCGACCCGATGCGAGGGCCTTCGCCCCCAACGGTCGTACCGACCCCGCCTTCGCCCGTATGCTGGCGGAGGCGGCCGCTCAGGGAGTAGAGGTCTACGCCTACCGATGCCGGGTGACGCGGAAGGCGATATCGATCGCTCCGCCGGGCCTCTCGATCGTCGTTAAGACGTAGAGGCGGGACGCGCCCCGCCTCTACGTCGGTTCCCCGCCGACCTCACGGGTAGGTGAGTGTGATGTTCCCCTCAACGTCGGGTGTGCTGAAGGCCGTGAAGGAGACGCGCCAGGTGTCCCCGTGGGCGAAATCCGCGTCCGTCACCGTGTAGTTCACCGAGAGGGGGCTGGTGCCGTCGTTGCGGGCGTAGTACCCTACCTGTCCCGGCCCGTTGATGATCAGCGCGAGGGTCGCCGGTAACCCGCTCCAGGTCGCTTCAGCGGCGATCTCGCCGGGTCCGTTGAGGACGACGAGGTTGGTAGCAGAGCCGTAACCGTCCTGGGCGACGAAGGAGCCGACGAATGGGGTCGTGCTCGACCCGCTCGGGTAGGTGATCTCAACGGTTCCTTCCACCCGGGTGCCGTCGAAGTTGGCGATGCTGATCCGCCAGGTGTCGCCTGCCGCGAAGTCCGCAGGTGTGACGGTGTAGGCGACCTCCAGGGGGCTGGTGCCATCGCTTCGGGCGTAGTATCCCACCTGTCCCGGCCCGTTGATGATCAGGGCCAGGCTGATTCCCGGATCGGTCCACTCGGCCCGGACGCGGATCTCCCCTGGCCCGGTCAGGCGAAGGTAGTAGATCCGTCGGGAGTTGAGGATACGGATCGGATGGCTCCAGGTCTGCTCCGTCGGCGGGCAGGCCGGCGTGTTGAAGTTGACCGTGAGCCGCCCGATCTCCGAACCGTCCCCCGCCAGGGCGATGATGGTGAAACTCCCGTTCCCGCCGCAACCCAGCACACCCGGACTCCAGGAGGTGGTGTCCGCGGGCAGGGAGGAGGAACTGGCGACCGGCGATCCGCTGCCGGGGGTGAAGGCGAACTCGTACTGGTACTCCGCCTCCCCTGTCGCGTCCTCCCAGGTGAACTGGACAGTGCCGTCGGGTTGGACGTTCGCCTGGAGGTTGGTCGGTGGTGTGGGGGTGGCTTCCTCCGTAGGCTCCTCGGTGGGTTCCTCCGTCGGTTCCGGCACGACGATCTGGACGAACACCTTGGTGCCGAACAGGAGTCCCTGGTCCGACTGCATCCGCCAGTCGCCCCGGTAGGTGCCCGGAGTGTTGGGCGCGGTCAGGTTCACGCTGACGTCCACGGTGCTTCCGGCGGCCGTCGGCGGCACATCGACCGACGCCGGTCCGTCCATCGCGTCCCCGCCGATAAAGACCAACTTGAAGCCCGGCCCCCAGTCGCAGGTGCCGCTGTTGCGGATTCGCCAGGTCTTGACGAAGGACTCGCCGGGGGCGAACTCCGTGTTGTCCGGCACCGTCACGTCGGCGACGAAGGAAGCGTTGAGGGTGCATCCACCTGGACCAGTGACGTCCTCAACCGGTGTAGGGGTGATCAACGCTGCGGCAGCCTCTACGCGCAGGGTGATCGTCGCTGGCTCGGAGGCTTCTCCTTCCGTGTCGTAGGCGACTACGGAGATCGTGACCTCTCCTTCGACGATGGGGGTCCAGGGCTGGGAGATGCTGAAGGTGGTGGGGTTGCCCTCCGGCGGAGTGTCGGTGCGCACCACCTGCCCGTTAACCAGGAGTTCGACGCGGGCGATCCCCTTGTCGGCGGCGGCGGTGGAGACGATCTGAACCTCCTCGCCGATCTGGACGACGGTCCCACTGGGTGGGGCAGTGATCGTGATGCTGGGCCCTCCTTCGCCGCCCCCTATCGGCCCGCACGCCATGGCTGCCAGCGCCAGAAGGACGATGGCAGCCACGATCTCTCGAAAGGTCTTTCTCCTGAACATCGTTTCCTCCTTATTAGATCAGATGTGATGTGAGCTCACGGCTGCTGTTCGCTCCTCAGTTTCTGGAACGGGGAGGTGGCGGTAATAGTTACAGGTTGGTGGAGTGTCGTTGGGGGCGCAGGTGAGCGGTTTCCCGAGTTCGACCGATTTGTGGTAGGACGATTGAAAAATAGTTAAATATTATATTCCTAGTCTCTCGTCATGCAACTTGATTCCCCGTTCCCCCCAAAGGGATAAGAGCCTCCGAGGGGTGGCTTCGCCGCTCGTAGCCGCGGCTTCCGGCCGTCGAAGCCGTTACCTCCAAGACTGTTACAGATTCGGTGCGCAATTGCATTAATCAAAGAAATGTGCTATACCAACCTTGCTATGGACCGACTCTCGGATCAGGGCTTGCCGGCCGTGGAAGATTTCCTCCGCTCCCTCTTTTTCGGCCTCGATGAAGAGGAACTGGCCCGCCTCGCCCAGGCGGCTCGGGTAAGGGCGTTTCCGGCGGGCGAAGTGATCTGCCGGGAAGGGGAGCCGGGGGATGCGTTCTACGTCATCGTCGAAGGCCAGGTGGGGGTTTACAAGCAGGTCGACGATACGGAGGAGCGCTGGTTGAACAGCCTGGGTCCTGGGGAGTTCTTCGGGGAATTGGCCCTGGTGCAAGAGGGAACGCGAAACGCCACCGTGCGTACCCTGGAACCCACCACCGTCCTGGAGATCGGGCGTGAGCCCTTCCTGCGCGTGTTGGGCGCAAGCCCATCGCTGGCCGTCCGCATCTTGGTCCAGCTCGGCCGTCGGCTCGTTGAGGCTGATCGGCGAGCGTTGGCCGAGTTGCGAGAGGCCAACGAGCAGTTGCGGCTGGCCTTGGAGCGGTTGGAGCGGCTCGATCGAACCAAGACCGATTTCATCCAGGTCTCCGCCCACGAACTCCGGACGCCGGTCGCGGCTCTGCTGGGGTATGCTCAGATGATGCAGGACCATCCCCTGGTCCAGAAGGACGAGCAGTTGCGGGCGCTGGTCCAGGGTATCGTGGATAGCACGGACCGTCTCCATCGGATCTTCAACAGTATTCTCGACCTCTCACGGGTGATCGAAGGGGATGTGAAGATCCATCCCAGTCCGGTGAGTTTCCCCGTCGTGTTCCAGGGGATCCGTGACGAGTTCCAGGAAGCGTTGGAGGAGAGGAATCTGACCTTCGAGGTGAAAGGGTTGCACGACCTGCCCTTCTGCCAGGCCGATCCCGTCCTGATCTACAAGGCCTTCCGCCATCTGGTGAACAACGCGATCAAGTACACGCCGGACGGGGGGCGGATCACCGTCACAGGAGAGGAGGTAGAGGTGCCGGATCTGGGCCGGTGTGTGCAGATCGTGGTAGAGGACACCGGCATCGGCATCGCGCCGGAGGATCTGGATCTGATCTTCGAGAAATTCTATCGCGTCGGAGAGGCCAGCCTGCATTCCTCCGGGACGACGGCGTTTAAGGGAGGAGGGCCGGGGTTGGGGCTGGCGATCGCGCGCGGAGTCGTCCTGGCTCACGGGGGACGGATCTGGGCGGAAAGCCCAGGGTACGATGAGGAGGCCTGTCCGGGGAGTCGGTTTATCGTCCAGTTGCCGCTGAGGCCTCTGGAAGGTGAAGCGGCTGTGGATGGAGAGGAATAGGACGTGGGGGAGATCCAGGAGATCCTCGATCTTCTGTCTACCGGACCAGGTTCCTCGGTCTACCACTTCCTGATTCTTCTGACTCTGGAGGCGGCCGTCGGGATTGCTTTCACGGAGTATCGCCATACCGGCAATCCCGATCAGCGTCGGCTTCTCTGGTCGTTTGCTGTCCTGGTGTTGTTGCGGGTCCCTCTTCTGATCGGCGGCTGGCTGGGGGACGCGCTGCTGGCGCCGTTGTTGTACGCGCTGGAGGTGGTTAGCCTGACCTTGATGGTCTGGGCGTTTCTGGCCCCCTTCCTCGGACGACGGGGGGCGCGGCTGTTCCTCGTCGGCAGTCTGATCGCCGTTGTAGGAGCGACGCTCTTCTTCCTTCCTTCGTGGTCTCGAACGCTGAGCGCGACGCCCGCTTTCTCCTACCTTGCTTTCTGGCAGCAGCCTCTGTGGGATCTGTGGGGAGTGGGCTTGGCCCTGGCGGCGGCGGTCCTGTACTGGGTCAACCGCCGTCGACTGGGATATTTCTTGCCCGCCGTCGCGTTCGCTTTCATCGCGGTGGGGAACAGCCTCGTCCTTTTCGACCTGGTTGGTCTGGGTCGGGTGGTCAACCTGATCGGCTATCCGTTGCTGGCCGTCTCGGTCTACAGGGCTGCGCTGCAGGATCTGTGGGCCTACCGGACCGAATTGGAGGCGTTGAGCGAGGGCGCGCTTCGGCAGACCCAGGAGTTGCTCTTTCTGCTGGATGTCGGCAAGGCATTGGAGCGGCCGTTCGATCTGGAGGGGACGCTCTCCCGGGTGGCGGAAAACGTCGCCCATGCGCTGGACGCGGATCGGGTGGCGATCCTCCTGCGGGGCGAGGATGTCGGACATCTTCGGCTTGTGGCTCAGTACGTGCCGCTCCAGCGGCGAGGAGAAGTCCAGCCACGGCTGGTCTCTCTTTCCCAGCATACCTTGCTCCAGCACGTGATGCGGCGGAAGAAGCAACTGATGGTCAACTCGTGGGCCCATCCCTCCAGGATCCGACCGTTGTACGAGGTGCTCGGAGCGAGCGATGAGGGGCCGTTGATCCTGCAGCCCTTGATGCGGGAGCAGCGCGTGATGGGCTTGCTCCTGGTGGGCAACGATCGGAGCAAGCGGCCCTTCGGTATGAAGGAAGCCCGGTTGTGTGATGCGATCGGGGCGCAGATCGCTGCCGCCGTAGAGAACGTCCGCCTGTATCGGCAACTCGAGGAGCAGGCCCAGGAACTCAAGAGGGCGCTGGAGGCCCGGGAGCGGGAAGGACGCTGGCTGGAGGCCGTTTTGGAGAGCATCGCCGAGGGGATCATCGTGGCCGACGAGGAGGGGCGGGCGGTGCGGGTCAACGCCGCTGCCGAGCGGATCCTGGGCGTCAGCCGGGAGCGTGTCCTTGGTCGCCCGCTTGCCCAGTTATTGACCTCGGCCACGGGGCAAGAGATCGCCTGGGGCCGGTTCCGCCAGTCCATCGAGCCCCTTCAGACACTCTTCGAACTCGAGCAGAAACAGGTCCAGGTTCACGCCGCGGTCATTCGTTCCCCCTACGATGGGAAGATGATGGGCCTCGTCGCTGTCCTTCGGGACATCACCAAGGAGGTTCAGGCGGAGCGGGCCAAGCGGGAGTTCATCACCACCGTCTCCCACGAGTTACGGACGCCGTTGACCGCCATTCTGGGTTACGCCGAGGTGCTCTACAGCCAGATGGCGGGCAGGTTGACGGCGGCTCAGCAGCGGTTCGTGCGGACCATCCACGCTAACGCCCGTCGGATGATCACCATCGCCAATAACCTGATCGCCCTGGCCGAGGCCGAGCGTGGTCGGCTGGAACTGCAATATGAGGAGACCGACCTCGCCTTGATCCTGGGGGAGGTGGTGGAGGCCTTCGTGCCCCAGATGCGATCCCGGCAGGTGGAGTGGAGCCTGGAGATCGAGGACGATCTGCCGCTGATCGAGGCCGACCCGGAACGGATTCGTCAGATCGTCACCAACCTGGTCAGCAACGCAGTGAAATACACGTTCCCGGGCGGGCGGATCACGGTAGGGGCGGGGTTGGTGCAGGGATCAGACGAGGCGGCTCGCTACTGCCGCATATGGGTCCAGGACACGGGTATCGGGATCCCTCCCGAGGAGCAGAGCCTGATCTGGGAACGGTTCTACCGGCCCAAAGACCCCCTGCGGATGGAAGCGGGAGGGCTGGGGGTGGGTTTGGCTGTCGTCCGATCGCTGACAGAAGCGCACGGCGGACGGGTGTGGGTGGATTCCGCTCCTGGGGAGGGGAGCACGTTCACGGTGCTCCTCCCCATTCGCAGGCCGTCCTCTTCCCCATCGGAAGAAGGGGTGGATTATCCCGATCTGGACCAGGCGGTAGGCGTACAGGGATAGGACGTTGGTCGCTCTACAGGATATTATGGTATAATCTTAGTACAACGCAAGGTCAGGAAGGACAGGCTATGCCTCTTGTGTGGGAGATTATATCGCTTCTCCTCCGCCCTCCTGGTGATCTCTACTACCATCTTGTTCTCCTCTTCGTTCTCCAGGCTGTCCTGGCGGTCACGTGGGCTCACTGGAGGCGGTCCGGCGGGGACCCGACCGCCCGACGGCTCTGGGGAGCCTCGCTGGGGATGCTGCTGGCCCGCGCGGCGCTGGTGCTCGGCGGTGTGGTCGCCGGAGCGGTCGTTCCCAGACCGGCGGTTGTGTTGCCCCCCCTGGAGCGGGCGGCTGATCTGATCTTCCTCTTCGTCCTTCTCTGGGGGTTTCTGCCGGTGTTCCGCCAGCATCCTCGCCTGGGGGTCGGCTTCCTCGCTGTGGGGCTGGTCGCCACGGTGTTGGTTTATCTCTTCTTCAGCGTCACCTGGCCCCCTGTAGAGGCCACGGGAGTGGCGTACAACACGTATTGGCAGGCGCGGGTGTGGGACGGCTGGGCGTTGGCCCTCATCGCTCTGGCGGTCGTTGCGCTGGTCATCTGGTCGCGCCCCGGTGGATCGTTGCTGTTTGCCGCCCTCCTCGTCTGGGGGGTGGCCTACGCGGTACAGTTGGTCTCCTCACCGATCACTCCGCATCTCTCCGGCCCGGTCCGGCTGGCCAATCTGGTCGGTGTCTCTCTGGTCGCCGCGGTGGCCTTCCAGGAGGTGACCGCGATGGCTGGCGTGCCGGGTCCGGTTCAGATGGAGGGCGTGGATCAGCGGCCTTTGCTGGACCTGCTGCGGCATCTGAGCGAGGCGAGGGAGGGGGAGCGGGGGTTGGTGGCCGCCCTTGCCCGGATCCCGCGTTACGTCGGTGTGGAGGCCGTGGCCCTGGGAGTGCCCGCCGTCGACTCCGCCCCCGCGGTTCGTTTCATCGGCGTGTACCCGTCTGCCTCGGATGAGCCGATGATGGTGCCGCTGGACGACCACCCGGTCCTGGTTCGGGCGGTCCGTTCCAAGAAGGTGCAGACGGTCTCGGATCCAGACCGGGAGCCGGATTCCGCCGCTCTGCTGGAGCGGTTGGGTTTTGAGCAGGTTGGGCCTCTGGCGGTGGTCCCCCTGGTCAGCGACGGGGATGTGTTGGGGCTGCTGGTGCTGGCCAACCCGGCCGGGAAGCGCCCGTTGACGGAGAGGGAGAAGCGTCGGGCGCAGGTGGTCGCTCAGACCCTGGCGGTGGCGATTGCCCATCTCAACCTTCGGCGGGTGGCGGAGCAGCGAGCGGAGGAACTGAGCGGCGCGCTGCAGCGAGAGGAGGCGGAGCGGGCCAAGAGCGTCGCCTCGCTTCAGTCGGAACTGGAGCAGGCCCGCGAGGAAGCGCAGACGTTCGCCCGTCGGGTGGCTGAGATGGAAGAGGAGGTCTCCCGCCACCGAAAGCAGGTGGAGGAGCTGGCTCAGTTGTTCCAGGCTGAACAGGAACAGGCGCGGGAGGCAGCCCAGGCGGCGGCTCAGATCGCCATCTATGAGGGAGAGTTGAAGGAACTGGCCGAGGCACGGGAGGCCCTGGAGAAGGAATTGGAACAATGGAAGCAGCGAGCCGCGGAGTTGGAGCGGGAGCGGGAGCGGCTGGAAGAGCAAGTGCAGGCCCTTCAGGAGGCGGCGAAGGAGGCGGAGGCGTCGGAGGAGGTCGTGGCAAGTGGTAGCCTCGTCGCCGACGCCCGAGGGAACATCATCCTGGTCGACGGGAGGGCCCAACGGTTATTGCGGACCTCCCAGGAGGAGTTGCGTGGTATGCCGCTGAGGGCTCTCTTCGCCGACCCGTTGTGGGCTCAGGCTGTCGACGGCTTGATGTCCGGCAATTCCGAAGAGGAGGTGGTCGGCATCACCGTGGAGCAGAACGGACATCTGATCCGGGCGGAGTTGAGTCGGCTGGCGGTGGGGTCGGAAGGACCGTCGGGCTACGCGGTCCTTCTCCAAAGCAAAGCGGAGGAAGAGGAGAACAGAGCCGAGATCCTCGCCTCTCTAGCCCACGAACTGCGCACACCGATGACCTCCATCGTCGGGTATACCGACCTGCTGCTGGGGGAGTCGGTGGGGATTCTCGGCGAGATGCAGCGCAAGTTCCTCCAGCGGGTCAAGGCCAACATCGAGCGGATGGGGGACCTGCTGAACGACATCATCGAGGTGACCGCGATGGAGTCCGGGCGGGTCGAACTGCGCCCGGAGCCGGTGGACCTCATTACGGTGATCGAGGAGGCCATTATGGGGCTCTCCGCCCGCTTCCGGGAGCGGGACCTGAGCGTCCGCCTGGATATGGCGCTCGCGTTGCCGCCGGTGCGGGCGGACCGGGATGCCCTCTACCAGATCATGCTCCATCTGCTCTCCAACGCCTGCCAGTGTTCGAAAGAGGGGACGGAGATCGTGGTGTCCGGGCACCTGGAGGAGGCGGAGGAAGAGGGGTTGCCCGCGTACGTCCGGGTCTCCGTGACCGACACGGGAGGAGGGATCGCCCCGGAGGACCGACCCAAGGTGTTTCAGCGGTTCTACCGGGCGGACCGCCCCCTCATCGCTGGTCTGGGGGAGACGGGGGTCGGTATGGCGATCGCCAAGACGCTGGTTGAAGCGCTCGGCGGGCGAATCTGGCTGGAGAGCGAGATGGGTGCCGGAAGCACGTTCAGTTTCATCCTGCCGGTCGACCGCGGAGAGGAGGAGGGGGAGGGGGCGTGACCGGTCTCTCGATGGGGGAGGGCAGCCTGAGCGCCGGAGCCCGACAGATAGCGACCGGGGTGCTCGTCCTTCTGCTGTCGGTCGGCCTGCTGGTGGGCGTGCTGGGGTTGGCGGGGATGGAGGGGCGGATGGCGTCTTCGGGTGGGACGCCGGTCGCCGTCTTCACCCCCACGGCTCCGCCCCCCCCGTCGACGGCGACGCCGGTTCCAACACCGTCCGCTACCCCTCCCGCCGTGGCCGTGGTCTCACCTGAACCTACCCCTTCGCCCACTCCGTTGCCTCCCACGCCGACCGTTGCTTCCATACTCTTTCCCGCTTGCCCCCCGCCGTCGGGATGGAAGCCGTATTGGGTTCAGCCCGGGGACACGCTCTATAGCCTCGCCTGGCGGGCGGGCACGACCGTCCTTGCCCTCGCCGAAGGGAACTGCCTGGAGGGGGAGGTAATCTATCCCGGACGGGTGATCTATCTCCCGTCCGCTTTCTTTGCCACGCCCACGCCGGTTCCCTGCGGGCCGCCTTCTGGATGGGTCCTCTACACCGTCCAGCGGGGCGACACGCTCTGGAACCTCTCCTATCGATTGGGGGTCCCCATCGAAGCGATCCGCCGTGCCAACTGTATGACGGGGTATCTCCTCCGGTTGGGGCAGCCCCTTTACCTGCCCGCGTTGCCGCCGCCGCTGACCCCCACGCCCACCGTGCCACCGTCGATCACGCCCTCTCTCACCCCGACCCCGATCCCGACCCCCTCGCCTACGAACACGTCGACGCCTGCTCCCTCGCCGACCGTGGGGATCACACCGACGCCGATCCTCACGCCCACGGTCACCGCCACACCGACGTGGACGCCGACGCCGACCGCCACGCCCTCCGTGACCGTCACTCTTTCGCCGACCGCCTCGCCGACGCCGACCTCGACGTTCACGCCCACCCCCACGCCGACGCCCACCGCGTCGCCCACGTCCACACCCACCCCTACTTTCACACCCACTCCCGCATCCACGCCTACGCCCACGCCTACGCCTACGCCCACTCCCACGCCGACACCGTGAGGGGGGCAAGGGTAGTTGAAAGATGTGATGCGGCCCGTTTCCCGCGACGCCGAGCGACACTCGATCCTCGTTGACCTCCTGGCCCTGTTGGCGCGGCGGCTGGCCTTCATCGCCGCCGTGGCTTTTGCCATCGTCTATTTCTGCTTTCTGGGCGTGGGCTTGCGGACCAACTCGATGTCCGCCGGGGAGCCTCGCAGTGTCTGGACGCAGGTCGGGCCGGCGCTGGGGGCTACGGTCGATTTCTTCGGGGGTCTCCTGCGGGGCGATCTGAGGTACGCGCTCGGGACCGTTCTGACCACGACCTATCCCGCCAGTTGGCGGTTGTTGCTGACCGGCGTCGGCGTCGCAACGATCCTCGGCGTGGTCGCCGGGGGGTTGGCTGCCGCCTGGCGACGTTCTCCCTTCGCGCTTCCCACGCTTACGCTCACCGTGATCGGCATCTCCATCCCCAGTTTCTTCCTCGCCCTCCTGTTGCAGGTGATCGACATTCGCTTCTACCAGCGGACCGGCGTGGGCCTGTTCCCTGCCTACGGGATCAGCCTCCATCGGACCCAGAGCCTGTTGCCCGCGATGGTGGCACCGGCGCTGGTGCTGGCCGCCCGTCCGCTGGCCCACATCACTCGCGTCACGTTCGTGACCCTCTCCGACGTGTTGGAGCGGGATTTCATCCGCACCGCGCGGGCCAAGGGGCTGCGGGAGACGGTCGTCTTCCGGCGGCACGCGCTGCGGAACGCCGGGGTGTCCATCCTGACCGCCATCCTCGTCTCCTTCCGCTTCGCCCTCGGCAGCCTGCCCGTGGTCGAGGTCTTCTTCTCCTGGCCGGGGGTCGGGCAGGCGATGCTGGAGGGGATTCTTAAGGGAGACGCGCAGCAGGTAGCCGCGCTGGGCCTGAGCATCGGTGTCACCTTCCTGTTGCTCACCTTGCTGGTCGATCTGTTCTACCGCTGGATCGACCCGAGGTTGCGCGCGTCGGAGGAGGGGCTGTGAGCCTGCTGCGCGCGCTCGGCCGGCTGCTGAACCCCCGGGCCGACCTCTCCCGGCTGCGGCGGACCCGGCCGCCCGACGAGGTCCCCGAACGGCGGGTGCGACTCCGGCACGTCCTCCTCAACTTCCCGCTCCTTGTCGGAGGGTTCGTCGTCCTGGCACTTTTCCTGCTCGTCCTTTTCGGCCCCCTTCTGGCGCCGGAGAACCCCTATCTCCACGGGCGGAGGGTGCTGGAGTACCGGGAGGGGACCTTCTACCGGCCGCCCTTCCCGCCCTCCCCCGAGCACCCGCTGGGCACCGACGAGTTGGGCCGCGATACGCTGAGCATGCTCCTCTACGGTACCCGCAACACGCTGGTCGCCGCGGCTTTCATCACGATGACCCGGTTGGCTCTGGGGTTGATCCTCGGCGGCCTGGCAGGATGGTATGAGGGCCGTCTGATCGACCGGGCCGTGACCGCGGCCGTCCAGGTCCTCGCCTCCCTCCCGATGGTCCTGGTGGCGATGATCGTCATCTTCGCCCTCGACATCCGACGCGGTCTTCCCGTCTTCATCGTCGCCCTCTGCGTCATCGGCTGGGGAGAGATCGGCCAGTACGTGCGGGCGGAGTTCATCCGCATCAAGAAGGAGCCCTTCCTGGATAGCGGGCGCGTGATCGGACTGACCCCCCTCCAACTGGCGGTGCGCCACGTGTTGCCGAACATCCTCCCCGCGCTGATCGTCATCACCCTGCTGGAGATGGGCGCAGTGCTGATGATCCTGGGCGAACTGGGGTTCCTCGGCGTCTACATCGGCGGGGGCATCTCCATCCAGGTGGACGACTTCGCCCGTCGCCAGTACTTCACCGTGCCGGAGTGGGGGGCGATGATGGCCGGGTCCCGCGCCTGGGCCCGGTCCCGCCCCTGGATGATCCTCTACCCCGCGCTGGCCTTCTTCATCGCCGTGACCGGTTTCAACCTCCTTGGAGAGGGATTGCGGCGGCTGATCGAGCGGGGGTCGTTCAACACCGGCGTCCTGCTCGGTTGGCGATCGCTGGTCGCTGCCGGGTTGATCTCGGCGGCCAGCGTCTACGTCATCCTGACCCTGGGACCCGCACCCTCCTACCGCCACCTGGCCCAGCAGATACGCGCGGAGGACCTGATGCGCCACGTCCAGTTCCTCGCCTCGCCCGATCTCGAAGGGCGGGGTGTCGGCACGGAGGGGGCGCGCCGGGCGGCGGAGTACATCCGGGACGAGTTCGTAAGTTACGGCCTGACCGCGTGGCTGGACGAGGTGGAGGTTACCCTGGTCGATCCGGTGGAGCCGCCGGAACTGGCGCTGCTGGACGGGGAGGGTGGGGTGGTGCGGACCTTCACTCGCATCGCCGACTTCGGCGAGAGCGTGGAGCGGCACGGGGGGAGCGGCGAGGCCGAGGGACCGGTGACCCTTGTCCTGTTCCACCCCTCCGAGGCTCGCCGCCCGCCGTCGCTGGAGACCTACGCCCGCTATCGGGGGCTCGACCTCCGGGGGCGGGTGGTGATGCTCATCGCGGGCAACGCGCCGTTCGACTTCGAGACGGAGGCGATGATCCGCGGCGCGGAGGGGGTGCTGATCGTCTCCACCGACGTCTATCCGCGCGATCAGATCCTCTCCGAGGAGGACCTGGGGCGGCCGGAGTTGCCGGTCCTCCGCATCGCCCCGGAGACGGCGGACGCGATCCTCGCGGCGGACGGGCTACAGGTGGCTGACCTGCTGGCAGAGGCCGAGGAGCTGGAGGTGCCCTGGGTGGCGCGCGACCTCTCGGCGTGGGTGCGGATGCGGGTCGCGCTGGGGTTGCCCAGGCCGGTGGCCCTCCTCAACGTGCTGGCCCTGCTCGACGGGGCCGATGCTGCGTTGGCCGATGACCTGGTGGTCGTGTCGGCTCACTACGACGGACCAGGGCGGGGGCTGGATGGCACCCTCTATCCCGGTGCCAACGAGAACGGGACCGGCGTGGCGACGATGCTGGAGATCGCCCGGCTGTGGCAGGAGCAGTCGTTCCAGCCACGGCGCAGCGTCCTCTTCGCCGCGTGGGCCGGGGGCGACCTCCAGTACTCGGGGGCGCACGCTTTTCTGGACCGCCCCGGCTTCGTGGGGGTGTACCGGTTCTCGGCGGTGATCCACCTCGATCGGCTGGGAGGGGAGGGGCCGGGCCTGGTGGTCCGCCAGGTGAGCGGGCTCAACAAGTTGCTCGATCTCTTCACCGCCAGCGCGGGCCGCCTCGGCGTGCCGGTGGGGCAGGGCGGGCGGGTCTTCCATCCATATCAGGAGTTGTTTCAGGGGCGGAACGGCACGCTCATCGTCACCTGGGGGGACCCGGACCCGGCCCTGGCTGAGGACACGGCGGAGCGGGTGAACGCCGACCACCTGAGCCGTGCTGCCCAGGTGGTCAACCTGACCCTGATCACGGCGGCGCACGAGCCGAGGTACTGATATGGTGCGTGATACGTGAGACGTGAGGTGAGATGGTGTCGATGGAGGAGAAAATGACGTATGAGGAGTGGGAACGTACGGTGCCTGAGGAACTCAAAAGAGATGTGCTGTGGCGGATGGAGGCATATCGATTGGCACTGTTTGCTGCAGAGTTGGGCTGGTATGACGTGACCAAGTTGATGAAGGACCGGCGCACCTGGGGGGTGGCGGATCAGTTGTATCGGTCCCTTGGATCCATTAGTGCCAATCTGGCTGAAGGCTATTCGCGCGGCTCGGGCCGAGATCGGGCGCGGTTCTACGAGTATTCCCTGGGATCGGCCCGTGAGAGTCGGGATTGGTACTACAAGGGCCGACATATCCTAGGGCCTACCGTCACTGCACATCGTCTACGACTTCTCACTCAGGTCATCCGTTTGCTCTTGACGATGATTCCCCAGCAGCGGGGCCGCACTTTGGGCGAGGCCCCGGTGCCGTATGGTACTTCGTCCGTCTTGGAGACCGTTCCTACTGATGAACCTGACGACCTCGAAATTCTCTTGCGTGATGTACCTTTACCCTAGACTCCACTCACGCACCGCGCATCACGCATCACGTATCACGTGTGAGAACCTATGTCTGGATCGCCCTCGCCGATCTACCAAAGATTGTTTGTCGTGACCCTCCTGGCCCTCCTCTACTTGGGGGGCCTGGCGGGCTGTCTCCCACCGATGGAGATCGGGGAACCGGGGCCGACGCCCCTTCCTCAGTTCCAACTCCCCTCCGCCCGCACGGTCGTCCCCGGAGGGGCGCGTCCGGCTCCGACGCCGACCCCTGTGCCGATCGCCGGTGAGGGACCGGTCCCCGCCGACGACCACGTGGACCTGGCTCGGGGCTTCGACGTCGAGCGGGCGTTGGAGCACATCACCTACCTGGCCTCGGACGACCTCGGTGGCCGGCAGGCGGGCACGCCCGACGGCCGGGCCGCTGGCAACTACATCGCCGCCCGCTTCGCCGAGTACGGTCTGCAGCCAGTGGGCCTGGACCACACGTACTTCCAGACCTTCACTCTGCCCTACGGCCGGATCACCGATTTACCGCTCCTGGAGATCGTCCTGCCGGACGGAGAGGTGCTCACCCATACCTACGCCTACCGCATCGACTACCGGGCGCTGACCGGCGGCTACGTCGGCGCGGGCGAGGGAGAAGGGCCCGTCGTCTGGCTCAACCGGTGCGACGACGACGCCTTCCTCGGGCAGGACGTGGTGGGCAAGGTCGTCCTCTGCCGGTATCGGTCCGATCCAGAGGTCTACCGCCGGGCCATCGAGCACGGGGTGGCGGGGCTGCTCCTGGTGGATTGGGAGCGGGAGGAGCCGTTCTTCCGTCGCGGGGCGTACCGGGAGATCGCCTGGGTGCCGGAGACGATCCCGGCCTACCTCGTCTCGGAGCGGGTGGCTCAGGACCTCCTGCTCGGCACCGACTACACGCTGGACGACCTGAGCGTCCGCTTCACCGCCACGCCCCTTTCGACCACCGTGCGGATGGCGGTGCGGGTGGAGGAGAAAGAAGCGGTGGAGGCCCGCAACGTGCTGGGGCTGCTGCTGGGGGCCGATCCTGAGCATCGGGACGAGGTGGTGGTCGTCGGCGCGCACTACGACCACCTGGGGCGGGAGCCGGACGGGGCGGTGATGCACGGGGCCAACGACAACGCGTCCGGCGTGGCGACGATGCTGGAGATCGCCCGGGTCTGGCACGACGCGGGCTTTCGACCGGCGCGCACTGTCCTTTTTGCCGCCTGGGACGGGGAGGAACTGGGCCTTCTCGGCTCCCGGTATTACGTCGAGAACCCTCTGCTGCCCCTCACCCGGACCGTCGCGGTGTTGAACCTCGATATGGTGGGCGGCGGCGAGACGCTGATGATCGACGGGGAGGACCCCGTCGCCGCCCAGTTGCTGGTGAGTGCGTCGACCTTCGGGATCACGGCGACCCATTCCTCCATCGGCCGCAGCGACCACGCCTCGTTCATCGAGGCGGATGTCCTAGCAGCGATGCCGATCTGGTGGCCCGATCCCGTCTACCACTCGCCCGACGACACCGTAGAGGCGATCAACCCGGAGCACCTGCGCGCCTCGGGCGTCGTCGCCGCCCACGCCCTGGCCGCCCTCGCCGACGCCGACATTGACGTGGAGGAGGCCGTCGCCCGCCTGTGGGCGGCGGTGGCGACGGGCGACCGGCAGGGTTTCCTCGCTCTGATCGACCCGACCGATCCCGACCTGATCGCCGCCCAGACGGCCTGGTTCGACAACCTCTGGTCGCGCGATCTGACCGAAGTGCGGATGGAGCCGGACCGGGTCCGGGTGGGGGAGGGAGAAGCCTGGGCCGATCTGACCGTCTCCTACGCCTGGGCCGACTCGCCGCGCCGCACCTCCTCCGCCTCCTACGAGATCCGCTTCGTCCGGCGGGGCGGGGCCTGGTATCTGGCCGGGCCGGAACTGGAGACCGCCGAGGGAGAGGCGCTGACCGTCGGCCGGTTCCCCGACGTGCCGGTGGGGGCCGCACAGTTGCTCACCGAGACGGAGCGGGCCTACCTGCGGATCGCGGCCGACCTGGGGCTGGAGCCGCGCGGAGCCCGCGTGATCTTCTACCCCAACGGCGCGACGATGCGGGCCATCGCCCGCCCGGCGGCGGACCGGGAGGTGCGCTGGCTGGCTCCCTCTGCCGGACAGGTGGAGATCGCCTGGGGGGAGCCGATCACCCCGGCCCTCGTCAGCCTGGCGCTGAACCAGATGGGGCTCCTGCCCGGGGAGGCCCCCTGGCTGCGGGAGGGGCTGGCTCTGCGGTACGAGCCTGACCCTCCCCGTCGGTTCCTTCCCCTGCTCTCCATTGCCCGAGTCGTTACCTCTCCGCTCCAGATCGAATCCTGGACCGATCCCTCCCCACTTGCGCAGGGTGCGGCCTGGGGGCTGGTCGATTATCTCCTCGACCGGTTCGGTACACAGGGGCTCCGGTCGCTGTGCGCGGCCTGGGGGAGGTGGGGCGACCCCGCCCGGGCGTTCCGCGATGGCCTGGGACTCTCCCCGGAGGAGGTCGAAGCCGCCTGGCGGACCGGGTGGCTCGCGCCGTCGCAGGCCGACGCGGCAACGATCCGGGATGTGCTGGCATCTCGCAGCGAGGCGATCCGCACCGGCGACGTCGACCGGCTCCTCTCCACCCTGGTCGCCGACGACCCGGCCCTGCGGGCGGGGGAGCGGGACTGGCTGGTCGGCATGCAGGCCCGTACCGTGCTCTCCTACACCGAATCCGGGCAGGTCGTCGGCTGGGCGCCGGGGAGCGCGGAGGCGGTTGTGGCCCTCACCGCCCGGTCGGTCCTCTCTGGGGAACGGCCACTGGAGGTGACCTACGAGGCGCGGTTCGTGCGCCAGGGCGGCGAGTGGCGCTACGCCGGGGTGGACTGGGAGGAGCGGGCCAGCGATCACTTCGTGTTGAGGTACCGGGGGCAGGACGCGACCTGGACGCAGCGCGTGCTCGATATGGCCGAGGCGGCCTACCGGCGGGTCACGGCCGACCTGGGGGCCGAGCCGGGGTTGCCGCAGGTGATCGAAGCCTACGACGATGAATCGCTGTTCCGGTTCCTGTCCCTCCCCTCGAACGGAGCCGGGCCGATCCGGTTGTGGCTGGGCGGCGGAGATCTGCAGGAGGGGATCGCCCGCGGACTCGCCCGCCAGGTGCTCCTCGCCAGAGGGCTTCGGGATCCGTGGCTGCTGGAGGGCGTAGCGGCCTACGAGGCGGGGAGGGCGGTGCCGCTGGGGGAGCACTGGGTAGCGGAACGATACGCGTCCGTGGCCCAGGACGGTGTCCGTCGCCACCGAGACCTTCCCCTGGAGGCGCTCTCGTCCTTCGCATCCCTTCCCGACGACCAGGTGGAGTTGGCCCAGGCGCAGGCCTGGTCGATGGTCGACTACGTCGTCGCACGGTACGGGATGGCTGCGCTGCACCGATTGGTGGCGGAAACGGTGCGGTTGGGGAGCCTGAGTCGGGCGTTGCCCGCGGCGCTGGGCGTGGACCCGGCTTCGTTCCTGGATGCGTGGCGGGAGTACGCCCTCGCCGGTGGGCTGCCGGAGGATCTGGTGGGGGTGGCCCAGCGGTTCGACCCGCAGCGGGCGCTGGAGGACATCGCCGTGCTCTCCGGTTCGGACTACGACGGCCGGGCGGCCGGGACCCCCGGGGCGGACCGCGCGGCGGCCTACATCGCCGAGCAGTTCGCCGCGCTGGGTCTGGAGCCGATGGGGGACCCGCTCACCGCCACCGAGGCGGCGACGCGAGGGTACCTTCAGTGGTTCCCCATTTCCCTCACTCAGGTGCTGACCACCCCCTCGCTGGTTCTGCTGAACGACAGGGGAGAGCCGCTTCTCGAGTTGGCCTACCGGGACGACTTCGTGGAGTGGGGTGGGGCAGGCGAGGTGGAGGACGATCTGGTGTGGGTGCGGCCGTCCGATCTGGAGGGGATGCGGTTGGGTGGGGCGGTGGTGATCGAACAGGAGCCGTCCGATCCGCAGGTCCGCCTGGCGCAACTGGTCGAACGGGGGGCGAGAGGCGTCGTCTGGGTGACGCGGGAGCCCCTGGAGCCAGGGGGGGAGGCGGCTCAGGCGGCGGTCCCGGTCCCCGTCTTTCGCATCTCCGAGACGGCCTTCGAGCGGCTGCTCGATCGGGCGGGGTGGGCGTTGGCGGAGGTGCGGGCCTCCCCACCGGCCCTTCCGCTGGGGGTCCGTCTTCGGCTGACCCTGCTCCGATCCCCCCTCACCACCACGCTGACCGCCAACGTGGTCGGTCTCTGGCCGGGGAGCGATCCCGAACTGACGGACGAAGTGTTGCTGATCGGTGCCCATTACGACCACGTGGGGCGGGCTCCGGACGGTCTCCTGTTCCCCGGGGCCAACCACAACGCGTCCGGCGTGGCGGCCCTGCTGGAGATGGCGCGGGCGTGGAAGGAGACGGGGTATCGGCCGGCCCGCACCGTCCTCTTCGTCGCCTGGGGGGCGGAGGAGGTGGGACAGGCCGGAGTGGCTCACTACCTGGCCCATCCGGCAGTGCCGCTGACGCGGACCGTGGGGGTCGTCGCGCTGGACGGGATCGGCGGCGGTCGCGGCTACAAGATGCTCTACTACGGCACCCGCGAGCACGACCTGCCCCTCATCCGGCGGGTGGAGACGGCGGCGGCGGCGCTGGAGCGGAGAGCGTGGCGGAGGGGGAGCGCGGGCGAGGGATGGCACGTCGCCTTCAATCGAGAGGGGATCCCCACGGTGAAGATGATCTGGGAGGAGGCGGAGCGGGAGTTCTATTCGCCCGACGATACGGTGGAGGCGATCGATCCAGACCGGCTGGCTGCCAGCGGGGAGGTCCTGACCCTGACGGTGGCCTGGCTGGCGAGCAAGTAGGTAAGGAGGGAGAAAGATGGAGTTTGTAGAGGTGACCAAAGGACAGTTTACCCGTCTCCTGCATCCCTATCCCACGTTTCTCGTGACCTGCGCCGGGCGGAGCGGCGAAGCGAACGTCATCACCATCGCTTGGCTGATCCCGGTCAGCGTCCGCCCTCCGCTTCTGACGATGGCGGTGCGACGGGAGCGGTATTCCTACGGGTTGATCGTGGAAAGCGGCGAGTTCGTGGTCCACGTGGTCCCCTTCGACCGGGCGCGGGAGGTTCTCTTCTGTGGCCGTCGGTCGGGTCGGGACGTGGATAAGATTGCGGCGTTGGAGATGGAATCCGTACCGGGCCGCGTGGTGAAGGCCCCCGTCCTGCCGAAGGTGGGAGTGGCCTTCTTGGAATGTCGCCTCCAGCAAGAGGTAGAGGCAGGAGATCACGTGCTCTTCATCGCCGAGGTGGTCGCAGCGTATGCTCGACCGGGTTTCATAAAGGATGGCGTGCGGGACCTCGAGGAGGTACTACCGCTCTTGCACGTGGGGGGTAATCGCTTCACTACTACTGTGACGGAAATCGTCGAGCCCTCGGTGTGAAGCCGGGTGACGGAAAGCCGGAGGGGCAGGTGAGGGTTGTCACTTGTCCCGGCCCCTCCGCCGTGGTAGGATAATACCGTCGTCTGTCCTCTCCAAGTAGGCAAAGGAGGCGAGCGGTATGGAGGAAGCGGTGCGGGTCTGGGCGGAGCCGCTGAAGGATTTCTGCGTGCGGGTGTTCACCAAGATGGGGGTGCCTGAGGAGGACGCCCGCATCACGGCGGACGTGCTGGTGGCCGCCGACCTGCGCGGGATCGACAGCCACGGCGTGGCCCGCTTGCGACGATATGTGGACGGCCTGCGGACCGGGATGATGGTCGCGCGCCCCGAGGTGAAGGTGGTCGCGGAGACGCCGGCCACGGCCCTCATCGACGCCGGGGCGGGACTGGGCCAGCCGGTCTCCTATCGGGCGATGAAGAAAGCCATCCAGAAGGCCCTCGACGTGGGGGCTGGCTTCGTCACCGTCCGTAACTCCAACCACTACGGCATCGCGGGTTACTACGCGATGATGGCGCTGGAGCACGATTGTATCGGCATCTCGATGACCAACGCGGCGGTGCTGGTGGTGCCGACCTTCGGGCGGGACGCGATGTTGGGGACCAACCCCATCGCGGTGGCGGCCCCGGCGGGGGAGGAATACCCCTTTGTGTTGGATATGGCGACCAGCACCGTGCCACGGGGGAAGTTGGAGGTCTATCATCGGCTGGAGAAGCCCATTCCCCTGGGATGGGCCACCGATGAAACGGGTCAACCGACCACCGATCCTGGCCGGGTGCTGGAGAACTTCAAGAAGCGGGCGGGCGGTGGGCTGCTGCCCCTGGGTGGCGCCGGGGAACTGCTGGGTGGTCACAAGGGATACGGGTTGGCGCTGTGGGTAGACATCTTCTGCGCGGTCCTCTCCGGCGCGGCCTACGCCGACCTGGTCTACCCCAAGACCCCCGATGGCAGGCCGCTCCCCTCGAAGATCGGCCACTTCTTCGGCGCGTGGCGGGTGGATGCCTTCCGACCGCTGGAGGAGTTCAAGGCGGCGATGGACGACCTGCAGCGGCGACTGAAAAACTCACCCAAGGCGGAGGGGCAGACCCGCATCTACATCCACGGCGAGAAGGAGTACGAGGAGGCGGAGCGCCGTTCCCGCGAGGGGATCCCCCTCAACCCTAAAGTGGCAGCCGACCTACGGGCGATCGCGGAGGAGTTGGGGGTGAAGTACGATCTGGAGTAGTTTCAGGTTGCGGGTTTGGGGGTTCTAGGTCAACCTGCAACCTATAACCTGTAACTTAACAGGACTTACGCAGTTAGCAGCTGAGCGGCAGCCACCTTGCCTCGCAACGGAGCGGGGGCAGGCAAGCCGCCGGTGATCAGTTGGCGTTGCAGGCGATCCTTGACCTCACCCAAGGTTTCTTT
>DUEL01000018.1 GCA_011192125.1 Thermoflexia bacterium | reverse complement strand
GAGGCGCGGGCCAACATCGCTCTGACCAAGTATTGGGGCAACGCCGACGATGACCTGCGTATCCCGGCAAACGAGTCGATCTCACTGACGCTGGACCGGACGCGGACGGTCACCACCGTCTCCTTCCAGGCCGACCTGAAAGCCGACGAGGTCGTGGTGGACGACCGGCCCCTCGCTGGCCCCGCGCTGGAGCGGGTGGTGCGCCACCTGGACCTGCTCCGCGATCTGGCGGGAGTGACCTGGCGGGCGCGGGTGGTCTCCCACAACAACTTCCCCACCGGCGCGGGCATCGCCTCCTCCGCCTCCGGCTTCGCCGCGCTGACGGTGGCCTGCGCGGGAGCGCTGGGGCTGGACCTCTCTACCCGCGACCTGAGCCGGTTGGCTCGCCGTGGCTCCGGCTCCGCCGCCCGGTCCGTCTTCGGCGGCTTCGTCCTCCTCCACACCGGCCCCTCCGACGAGGACGCCTTCGCCGAGCCCCTCCACGGCCCCGACTGGTGGGAGATCTGCGACCTGGTGGTGATCCTCTCCCGGGTCGAGAAGCGGGTCCCCTCCACCGCCGGGCACCACCTGGCGCGGACCAGCCCTCTCCATCCAGCGCGAGTCGCCCGCGTCGCCGCCCTCAACGAACGGCTGCGGCAGGCGCTGGCGGAGCGGGACTTCGCCACCGTGGGGGAGATCGCAGAGGAGGACGCCCTGCTGATGCACGCGGTGATGATGACCTCCCGCCCCAGCCTCGTCTACTGGCTGCCGGAGACGATGGCGATCATCCACCGCGTCCGCCGCTGGCGCGAAGAGGGGGTCCAGGCTTACTTCACCATCGACGCCGGGCCCAACGTCCACGTGCTGACCCTGCCGGAGTACGTGGACCGGCTCCTGACCGACCTGCGGGCCGATCCAACGGTCCAGGAGGTGCTGGCCTGCCGGCCCGGCGAGGGAGCATCACTGATAGGATAACTGGGCTATTGAGTGGCTGGGTGACCAGGAGACTCGCTGACTCGCCGATTCGATGACTCCGGTGATCGCGCGAAAGTGGCTCTGGGGCCTGGTAGCGCTGTGGCTGGTGGGATGCGCCGGGCAGGTATCTCCCTCCGGGGAACGGCCCGAGGCTGTCGCGATGGACGCAACCCCCTATCCCACCCCCACGCTCGTCCCGCTCCAGACCGCCACGCCCACCCCCGTTCCCTCGCCGACCCCCACACCCTCCCCTTCCCCCACCCCGACCTGCACCGAGACGTATGGACGGGTGGAGGTGCGGACCTTCTCCAGCCAGATCCTGGGCCGGGAGGTACCCTACCGGGTCTACGTCCCACCCTGCTATGGGATGAACGACCAGACCTATCCCGTCCTCTACGTCCTCCACGGCTACCCCTACGACGAGACCCACTGGGACCGGCTGGGGGTCGATGAGACGGCCAACGACGGCATCCGCAGCGGGACCTATCCCCCGTTCCTCATCGTGATGCCCAACTGCGACCCCTCGCCGGACGGCATCTTCGTCAACACCAGCGGGGGGAACCACTCGGTCGAGGGGCTGATCGTGAACGAACTGATGCCCCAGGTGGAGCGGACCTACCGAGTGCGGGCGACCCGGGAGGGGCGGGCGATCGGCGGGATCTCCCGCGGCGGCGTCTGGTCGCTGGAGATCGGCTTCCGCCATCCCGACCTGTTCGGGACGGTGGGGGCCCACAGCGCGGCCCTCTCCGTCAACTATCCCCACCCCCTCTACGACCCCTTCAACCTGATCGCCGACCCGGCGGTCCGCTCCCTCCGCATCTGGTTGGACGCCGGGGACCGGGACTGGGCGCGGGTAGGGGTGGAGCGACTGCACCAGGCCCTGGAGGAGCAGGGGATCCCCCACGAATTCACCCTCGGCGAGGGAGGGCACGAGAACGCGTACTGGTCGCAGATGATGCCCGCATATCTCGCGTTTTACACGGCGGGGTGGGGAGAATAGGAGGGAAAGCAAGGATGCGCATAGCGATCTTTGGAGCAGGAGCCGTGGGCGGCTACTTCGGGGCCCGGCTGGCCCAGGCAGGCGAGAATGTGATCTTCATCGCTCGCGGGGAGCATCTGCAGGCGATGCGACGGGACGGCCTCTACGTGGAAAGCATCCTCGGCGACTTTCGGGTAGCCCCCGTGGAGGCCACCGACGACCCGGCCTCGGTCGGGCCGGTGGACGTGGTGCTGGTCGGCGTGAAGGCGTGGCAGGTGCCGGAGGCGGCGGAATCGATGCGGCCGATGGTCGGGCCGGAGACCTTCGCCGTTCCCCTCCAGAACGGCGTGGAGGCCCCAGACCAGTTGGCGGCGGTCCTGGGGAAGGAGCACGTGCTGGGCGGGCTGTGCCGGATCATCTGTTCGCGGGTCGCGCCGGGGCGGATCCGCCACGCCGGGATGGAGCCATACGTCGCCTTCGGCGAACTGGACAACCGGCCCAGCCCCCGCGCCGAACGGCTGAGGGCCGCCTTCGAGCGGGCGGGGGTCCGGGCCGAGATCCCCCCCGACATCCACGTGGCGATGTGGGAGAAGTTCCTCTTCATCTGCACCCTGAGCGGCGTCGGCGCGGTGACCCGCGCGCCGGTGGGGGTGCTGCGCACCATCCCTGAGACCCGCCGGATGCTGGAGCAGGCCGCCGCCGAGGCCTTCGCCGTGGGGCGGGCACGGAACGTGGCCCTGCCGGACGACGCGGTGGAGCGGACGATGGCCCTCATCGACAGTCTTCCACCAGGAGGGACCGCCTCGATGCAGCGGGACATCATCGCCGGGCGACCGTCGGAACTGGAGGCGCAGAACGGGGCCGTGGTGCGGCTGGGCCGGGAGGTCGGCGTCCCGACACCCCTCCACGAGTTCATCTACCACAGCCTCCTGCCGCTGGAACGTCGGGCTCGCGGCGAGATCGAGTTTCCTTAACGCGCTCTACCACAGAGACACAGAGGACACAGAGGAATCTCAAAATTCAGAGAACTCCGTGCCCTCCGTGTCTCTGTGGTTTCAACCTTCCTACGACCACCTCCGCCCCAGGACGATGGTCACCAGGCCCAGCGCCAGGGGGATCAGGCCGATGCCGGGGCAGAAGCCGCCGGAGGGAGACGACCCCGGGGTTGGCTCCGCCGGTTCGGTCGGTTCAGCCGGCTCGACCGGTTCGGCGGGCTGGGTGGGGATGACGATGGTAGGTTCCCCTTCGCCCTCCCCTACGACCTCATACGCCGTCCCCTCAGCGACGAAGAGGACGCGGGTCCCCAGGGCCAGGTACTCGCCCCACTCGGGCCGCGCTGCCAGTAGGTCGAAGTAGGCGTCGCTGCCGAAGCCGACCCGCACCGGCTCCATCGTCTCCGGATCGTAGGCGGTGTCGATCCACACCCCGTCGCGGAGGATGAAGGTCTTGTTGCCCACGTACCGCACCGCCTGGGCGGCCTCCCCCGGCAACATCTCCCCGCCCACCGACTCCGCCGCCCGCAGGTCGGCCTGGGCCTCCGCCTCCTCCACCGCCGGCGCGCCGAAGGCGGGCATCGTGGGCATCGCCTTCAGGGTCTCCGCCGCCTCCTCCCGCCCGGCCTCGGTCCAGAGATCCTCCTGGATCAGGAACGAGGTGTACGGGGTGATGATCCCGTACCGGGTGCTCAGTTCGATGATGGCGTCCACCCATTCCTCTTGCTCCCCGTGGAGCCGGATCTGCGTCAGCAGGTAGCCGATCTTCCGGGCCGCCCAGAGGCGGGGGATGAAATCGTCGCCGCCTTCGGAGCGGAAGGTGCCCTCGTAGACGAACTTCCGCCGTTCTCCCTCCACCTGACCGGAGATGGTGATCCGGGCAGGCCCCCCCTCCCGATACCGGCCCACTAGGATCAACTGGGTGCCCGCAAAGAGATCGGGCAGGGGGTCCGGGTAGACGTCGTACACGGTGACCCCGTCGAAGTCGAGTTCGATGTCGGTCAGGACCGGGGTGCTGATCTTGGCGTAGAAGGCGGAGACCTCCTCGTCGATCCGCTCGTAGGGACGGACGTAGCCGGTGGCTCCCCGGTGCTCGCTGGCCAGCGCGTCCAGGAGCAGCGTGTTGACGTCGTCGCCGACGCCGAAGGGGAAGAGACGGACGTTGGAGGGGGCCATCGCGCGGACGTTGGCCAGGATCTGGTCGATCTCCGTCACCCCCTCGGTGGGCTGGCCGTCGGTGAGGAAGATGAGCACCGTCGGCCGTTCCGGATCGACCTGGGCCAGCGCCTCCAGGAGCGCCCGGTTGATGTCGGTGCCGCCGACGGCCGACAGCCGCCGCACCCAGCCGACAGCCCTCTCCGCCTCCGACGCGGGCCGCAGGTCGGCGGCGTAGGTCTGCAACCCCGTGGAGAAGGCGATGACGTTGAACCGATCCTCCTCGTTGAGATGCTCCAGCACGTAGACCAGGGCGTCCTTCGCCTGCTGCAGTTTCTCCCCCTCCATCGAGCCGGAGGTGTCCAACACCAAGAGCACGTCCTTCGGCTGCACCCGTCCCTTCGTCTCCACGGTGGGAGCGACCAGGAGCAGGAAGAAGCCGTCGTCGTCCGGCTCCCGGTAGGAGAGCAGGTTCAGCCCCACATCCTCCGGATTGACCGTGTAGATCAGTTCGAAGTTCTGGTCAGGCCAGACGTCGCTCTCCTCGTAGCCGATCGTGGCCCGGTACTCCCCGTCCCGCTCGATGAAGACCCGGTCCTGGTGGGTGGGGGAGTAGATGGCGCGGATCGGGTCGGGGGAGCGGATCTCCACGTGGATGCTGACCTCCTCCAGCGGCTGGGCGGAGTATCGTTCGGTGTCCAGCGGGTAGACGTAGCGGACCAGGCCGTTCTCCACCGGCAGGACCTGGGTGTACTCCAGTTGGATGCGCCGTTCCTCGCCGGGGGGGATGGGGAAGATGCGGGCCTGGACGATGTCGCGGCCGACGTACTCCAGGAGCGCCGGGTCGCGGCGGCGGCGGACGATGTCCTCGTAGATGGCCCGGGCCTCGTCGGCGGGAAGGATCTCCGCCTCGATCGGCTCCCCGTCCACCCACATCGTGAAGTTGGAGACGGTGGCCCCTGGAGGCAACGGGAAGATGTAGGTGCCTTCGACCTCCCAGTCGTAGTCGTTGACGAAGACCTGGTCCACCCGCGTCGTCGCCACCTGGTCCTCGATGGTGACGGTGACCCGGTGGTAGCGAATCGTGAGCCAGATCGGCTCCGGCATCGGGATCGGCGGTGGCTCGGGGATGATGATGCCGTCGGCGAGGGCCGGTGCCGCCGTCGCCAGCAGCACCAGAAGCGTCGCCATCCCGGCAAGAAGTCTGTACCCTTTCATCGCTCCTCCTCCTGTGTGGATTCTGCCCTTTAGACGTCGGAGGAGGAGCAGAGGTTCCAGACGAGGCGTGATTTCACCACGGAGACACAGAGGGCACAGAGGTTTCCCTGAATTCTGGCTACCTGACAGTTTGCCAGCCTCCCGCAGGTTAATGCACGGCTTGACTGCACAAGCGACCAGCCAGGGCACCCTTTACGGCGCGCTCGGGTGCGTCGTAGGGAACCTGCGGGAGGCTCCTCTCAAAAGTGTCAGGTGGCTGGCTCTGAATTTAGAGACTCTCTGTGCCCTCCATGCCTCCGTGGTAACTCGCACTAACTCAACACGACGCGCACGTCCACCGCCCAGGCCCCCTCCCCCGCCGGTCCCACGATCAGCGGGTTCAGGTCCACCTCGGCGACCTCGTCCATCTCCGCCATCAGCCGGCCCAGGCGGACCAGCACGTCGACCACGGCGTCGATGTCCCCTGGAGGTTGACCCCGCACACCCGCCAGGAGCCGTCCCGCCGCCGTCTCATCGATCATCTCCCGGGCCTCCGATTCGCTGAGGGGGGCCAGCCGGAAGGCGACGTCCCGGAACACCTCGACGTACACCCCACCGAGGCCGAACATCACCAGGGGGCCGAACTGGGGATCCCGCTGCGCACCGACGATGACCTCCAGGCCAGAGGGGGCCATCCGCTGGACGAACCCCTTCTCCCCCGGCTGGACCATCCGGGCGAACGCTTCCCGCACCGCGTCGCCGCCCTCCAGGCCCAGGGCGACGCCGCCCGCGTCGCTCTTGTGGACCAGGCCGGGGGCCACCCGCTTGAGGGCCACCGGGAAGCCCAGCCGCTCCGCCAGCGCGGCCGCCTCGTCCGGGGTGGAGGCCAACCCCGAGGGTGGTACCGGCAGCCCGTAGGCCGATGCCAGTTCCGCCCCGGCGTGGGGGTCCAGCACCTCCTGACCGGCGGCCCGGGCCGCCTCCACGACATCCCGCGCTTGCGCGGGTGGGTCAGCGAGCGCAGGGAGATCGGCGAAGGTGGAGGGGCCTCTCTCCTGAATCGCCCGATACCGCCACAGCGCTCCCAGCCCGAAGGCGGCGCGGGCGGGGGTGATGTAGTGGGGGACCGAGTGGGCGTGGAGGGCGCGGGCGGCGGCGCGGATGCCGCCCCCGCCGGGGATGCAGCAGACCACCGGCTTTTCCGCCGTCTCGGCGACCTGCCCCACGGCGACGGCCACGTCGTATGGGGGCGTGATCGCCTGGGGGACGAAGAGGACCAGCACCCCGTCCACCTCGGGGGCGTCGAGGAGCACCTCCAGCGCGGCGGCGTAGTGCTCCGGCATCGGCCCGCCCAGCATGTCCACCGGGTTGCCGACCATCGTCCCCCGCGGGCAGACCTCCCGCAGCCGGTCCTGGGTTTGAGGGCTGAGGTCGGCCAGGGGGAGCCCCAATCGGTCCAGCGCGTCCGCCCCGACCGCCGCCGGTCCGCCCGCGTTGGTGAGGATGACCATCCGCGGTCCTTTGGGAGGGCGCCGGTAGGCCAGAGCGATGCTGGCATCGACCAGTTGCTCCAGGTTGTCCACAGGGATCGCCCCGGCGGCGTGGCAGGCGGCCAGGAAGACCTGCTCCGCCCCGGCCAGCGCGCCCGTGTGGGAGGCCACCGCCCGCGTCCCGCTGGGGGTCCGGCCGGCCTTGAGAACCACCAGGGGCTTCTCGGGGGTTACGCGGGCAGCCACCTCAACGAACCGGTGGCCCTGGGGCAGACCCTCGATGTAGGCAGCGGCTACCCGGGTGTGAGGGTCGGCGGCCAGGGATTCCAGCGCGTCCGCCGCGTCCACGTCCGCCTGGTTGCCCAGGCTGAAGATGCGGGAGAACCCCACGCCGACGGCGCTGGCCCAGTCGATAGTGCCGCCGCAGACCGCGCCGGAGTGGGAGATGAAACCGATGTGCCCCTGGGAGGGCATCGTGCGGATGAAGGTGGTGTCGATGGGCGCGTAGGTATCCACCACACCGACACAGTTGGGGCCGATGAACCGCATCCCATATCGACGGGCCACCTCCCGCAGTTGCTCCTCCCGCTCCCGTCCCCCGGCCCCGAGTTCGCCAAAGCCGGAAGCGATCAGGACGGCGGCGCGGATCCCCCGCTTGCCGCACGCCTCCAATGCCTCCACCGTCCGATCGGCGGAGAGGACGATCACCGCCAGATCCACCGGATCCGGCACCTCCGCCACAGAGGTGTAGACCCGCAGGCCGAGCATCGCTCCACCTTTGGGGTTGACCGGGTAGACGGGGCCGCGATAGCCGTGGGTCGCCAGGTTCCGAAGCACGCCGTAACTCAGTTTGTTGGGGTTGGCACTGGCACCGATCACCGTCACACCCCGAGGATAGAAGAAGTCCGCCAGGGGGTCTGCCCGTTCCATACGATCCTCCTTGATGATGAGTTGCTCGCAACGGGAGGATTATACCCGCTCCCGACGATCTGTCCAGAAGGCGCGCGGTGATTACCCATAAGTATGTGGAAGCACACTTGTGCCGGGTATTCTCTCACCGCAGAGGCGCGGAGGGCGCAGAGTCTAGCGTTTTTTCTTCCGGTCTCTGCGTTCTCTGCGCCTCTGCGGTACAGGAGTTACGCAGTTGCGGGATAGAGCATCACAGAGACACAGAGGACACGGAGTTTCTCTAAGCTTTCCAGAGGTTTCTCTGTGTTCTCCGTGCCTCTGTGGTGAAACTGCGCAAGTCTTGTGCGGTAAGATCTGGGTAATCACGCGAAGGCGCGAATTGCGTCGGCGGGTGAAGTGGCTATAATGGTCTCAGCAGCACGGGGCAATCCCTTCATCAACGAGGGAAGGAGGAGGTTTCCTATGAAAGTCGACACTTCCGTTGCGCTCAAAGCCGGCCTGATCGGCGCAGCGATCGGGCTCGTCGTCGCCCTGTTGGGGCGGATCCCCTTCCTGGCGTGTATCATCGGTCCGCTGGGGTGGGTGGTAGCCGTCGCAACTGGTACCCTCTACGTCCACTACGCGGCCACGGGGGGTCGGAAGGTGGAGGTCGGTGAGGGAGCGCTGGGCGGCGCGCTGGCGGGCGGGATCGCCGGTCTGACCCAATCTCTGGTCAGCGGGGTTCTGACCCTGATCTTCGGCCCGGTGCGCACTGCCGTCGCCCTCCTGGGTCGAGGCCAACCCGGCGCAGCCGCCCTCTCGGCCGGCATGACCTTCGTCGGGGTGATCGGCGGGATCGTGTTGGGCGTGATCCTCGGGGCGGCGCTAGGCGCGCTGGGCGGGGTGATCTACGCGGCCGTCAAGAAGTCGTAGCCGGTAGCCCCTCAAAGTAATCCGGATACCGTTCCCTCAGTTCGGCCCGCAGGTCGCCGAAGACGGAGGGGGCATGGGGATAAACGGCCTCGAGCATCCGCACGGCCACCTGCCGGATCTCCCACTGGGCGTGGGGTGAGATACGCAGCCGGAAGACGTGCAGGAGTTCGCGGAAGTTCATCGTGACGATGATTCGGGTGGCCGTACCGTTGGGCAGCACGAACCGCGCGTCCTCCTTGCGCACACCCCGCTCACGGAGCCGACGGTAGGCGCGGCGGACCTCCTCGGCGAACTGCTCCCAGATCCGCAACGCCTCGGGGTCGGCGGCGATGGAGGGAGGGATCACCCATTCGGGATCGTCCATCGAGACATACCGCTGGCTCTCCTGACTGTAGGAGGCCAGCCGGTGGCGGACCAACTGGTGAGAGCAGGCGCGAGAGATACCGGAGATCTCAAAGGTGGCGGAGGCGTGCTCGATGAGGCTCTCGTGACCCTCGCGGATGCGGGCGCGGAGGAAGGCTCCAGGGTCGCCGCGGGAGCGGCTACGGTAACAGACCCTTCCGGCATGTTCGAGCAGTTCCTCCGGCGTGCCCTCCCCCCGCAGGTAGCGAGTGATGGCGATCAGTTCCACGTGCATAATCTAACTCCTGGGAGGTGAAGATATGGAAAAGCGTTTCCGGGTTCTTCGGATCATCGGCACCCTGTACAAGGTGCTGGCCTGGATCTCCCTGGTCGGCGGTATCCTGGCCGCCTTTGGCACACTGTTGGTCAGCCTGATCGGCGGCTTCTCCCTCCCGCGCGAGTACGGCCTTCCCCGCTTCGGCGGGGCGATGGCCGGGATCGGCGGTTTCCTGATGAGCCTCCTGATAGCGGTGATCTACTTCGTCGCCTTCTATGGCATAGGCGAACTGATCTACCTCTTCCTTGCTATCGAGGAGAACACACGGGAGATGGCCGTCTGGGTGCGGTCGCAACAGGCCGCGTCCACCCAGGTAACCTGGCAGGGGACCACGCCGCCACCGCCGCCACCACCCCCACCGTCGGTTTAGAGACACCAACGCGCCCTCCCGCAGGTTTGAAGCCTGCGGGAGGGTCCTACACCAGCCAGATCGACTGCTCCCGGTCCGGCCCGACGCCGATGAGGGTGATCGGTACACCGACCGCTTCTTCGACGAAAGTGACGTAGTCCTGCGCCTGCGGCGGCAGGTCCTCCCACCGCCGGGCGTGGCCGATGTCCTCCGTCCACCCCGGCAACTCCACGTACACCGGCCGCCAGCGGGCCAGGTCGTCGACGCCGAACTCGGCGGGGAAGCGGTCGGTCTGTTCACCCTCCCGCTCGTAGGCGACGGCGACCCGCAGCGGGTCGATGCCGGTGAGGACGTCCAGTTTGGTCAACGCCAGTTCCGTCAGGCCGTTGACCTGGGTGGCATAACGGAGGATGGTTAGATCGAGCCAGCCACAGCGGCGGGGGCGACCGGTGGTGGTGCCGTACTCCCCGCCGACCTCTCGAATGCGCTGCCCCACCTCATCGAGGAGTTCGGTGGGGAAGGGGCCTGCGCCCACGCGGGTGGTGTAGGCCTTAGCAACCCCGATCACCCGCGCTACCTCGCGCGGGCCGAAGCCCAGCCCCGCCAGCGCGCCGCCAGCCACCGTGGAGGAACTGGTGACGAAGGGATAGGTCCCGTGATCGATATCCAGCAGGGTCCCCTGCGCCCCCTCGCACAGAAGCGTCTTCCCCGCCTCCAGAGTCTCCGCCACCAGCGCCGAGCCATCTACCAGATGGTCCTGGAGCCGTCGCGCGTACTCGCAGTACCGGGCGGCGATCTCGTCCGCGGGGAGCGGCTGCAGGCCGTAGCGCTCCTGAAGGAGCCGGTTGTGAGCCTCCGCCAGGGCCTTTACCCCCTCGGCGAACCCCTCGGGATCGGCCATCATCCCGGCCCGCAGGCCGACCCGGGCCGCCTTGTCGGCGTAGGTGGGGCCGATGCCGCGACGGGTGGTCCCGATCGCCTCCTTCCCCCGCGACGCCTCCCGTGCCCCGTCCAGCGCCCGATGGGTGGGGAGAATGATGTGGGCGTTGGCCGCCAGTTTGATCCGCCCCGGCCCCACGTCCACCCCCAACGCGGCCAATTCGTCCAACTCCTCCACCAGCCGCTCCGGATTGACGACGACCCCACCCCCGATGAGGCAGACGACCTGGGGGTGGAGCACGGCGGAGGGGACCAGGTGGAGACGAAGCGTGTGGCCTTCGGCCACGACCGTGTGACCGGCGTTATCTCCCCCGTTGTACCGAGCCACCACCTGCGCCTGCGGGGCCAGTCCGTCCACCACCCGTCCTTTCCCCTCGTCCCCCCACTGGGCCCCGACAATGATGATCGCTGGCATCCTTCACCTCCGCACATTCTCACCACAGAGACACCGAGGACATAGAGGCCTTGTTTACCCCGTGCTTCCCCGCTTCCTATCCGCTCCCTGCTTCCTGTCCCTCGCCTCCTGCCTCCCGCCCTTTGCTTCCTTCCAGCCAGCGGAGGACCCGCTCCGGGATCTCATCCCGATTCTCCGCCGTCACCTCCCACACCGTCACCGTCGGCAACGCTCTGAGTGCCTCGATCCACGGGTTGGGTTTGGCCATCGCCGTCGCCACGACGGTGTAGGGGCCGCTCACCGCCTGAAGGACCGCCTCTTTGAACGCGCCGCTGAACAGTTCCATCTTGCCGATCTCGTCGATCACCACGATGCGACCCTCTGCCATCGCTCGGCGGAGGGCGGTCACGCCCACGCGATCGATGGCCTCCACGTTGACTCCGTACCGGCCCACCCGCGGGCGGCCGCCTCCCTTGAAGGTGACGTGGGCCATCGTCGCCTCTCTGCCGTCCAGGGTGATCAGCCGGAACCCTTTCCGACCGCCCGGGCCGCGGATCTCCTCGGTATAGAACCCTCCGGCCCGGTCGCCCAACCGCTCCGCCACTGCCTTGATCGCCGTCGTCTTGCCGATACCCGGCCGTCCAACCAACAGCAGCGTGCGTCCCATCTGCGACCTCCCGGCCTGATTATACGCCACTTTCCCGGCTTCGTCCACTGTGGGGAACCAGTAGGTGCCCGCAACAGTTTGGAAGGAAACTCCGCGTCCTCTGTGCCTCTGTGGTGAAAAACGATGGATGTCCGAACTCGTGTCCGAAGCCCAGTGTGGCGATTGACGTCGGCTCCCTTCTGTGGTATATTGTCAACAGTTGACAATCTCCCCTCTTGTGAGGGCATCAGACAACACCCCAGAGTTGGTATGATCAAAATACCCCGACTGAAGCGCAACAACCTGCGGGAGGCGGTCATTCACCTCATCGAAGAGGCTCTCCTCGCGGGGGAACTCCGCCCAGGCGACCGGCTGGTGGAGTCCGATCTGGCCGAGAAGGCGGGGATCAGCCGAGGGCCCGTTCGGGAGGCCATCCACCAACTGGTGGGCGAGGGGGTCTTGGTCAACATCCCCTTCCGGGGCACCTTCGTGGCCCGCTGGACCCCGCAACAGGTGGAAGAGGCATACACCCTACGCGCTGTCCTTGAGCGGCTCGCCGTCGAAGCAGCGATGCGGCACGTCACTCCGGAGGACATCGCCCAACTCCAGGCCACGGTGGATGAGATGGACCGCTGTGCCCAGAGGGGGGAGGTGCGTGCCTTGATCCGGCTGGACATCCGGTTCCACGAGCAACTGTACGCCCTCTCCAGACACTCTCTCCTCCAGGAGGTGCTGGCCCGCCTGCGCCGACGGCTGTACTGCCTGATGGCGATAGACGAGGGATACGACCTCCATCGGGACGAGATCGCTAGTGACCATCAACGGATCGTGGACGCGCTGAAGACGGGAGACGCAGCGTTCGCCGCAGAGGTGATCACCGCCCACGTCCTCGTCGTGGGCGCCGAGGTGGTCGAGCAGATGCGACGGGAGGCAGAAGGTTGAAGGCGGAGCGGGAGATCGAACTGCCCTACGGGACCGGCACGTTGCGCGTGCGGCTGCCGGAGGCCAATCTGGTCGGCGTGTATGCCCCCTCCCCTCCCCCTGCCTGCCCCGACCCGGTCGCGGAGATCGGCCGGGCCCTCACCCACCCGCTGGGCACGCCCCCCCTGTCCGAGATCGTCGGTCCAGGGGAGACCGTCGTCGTCCTGATCGACGACCACACGCGGGCCACGCCCACCGCCCTCATCCTGCCGCTGGTCATCGAAGAACTCCGTCGGGGCGGGGTGCGGGATGAGGACATCACCATCCTGATCACCCACGGTACCCACCGGCTCAGCACCGAAGAGGAGGTGCGGCAGAAGGTCGGTGAGGAAATCTACGGACGGTTCCGCATCGTCCAGCACGATTGCACCGACGAGGCGGCCCAGGTCTACGTCGGCCTGACCAGCCGGGGCACGCCGGTCTGGGTCAACCAGTGGGTCGTCGAGGCGGACCGATGCATCGGCATCGGCCATATCGGGCCCAGCCCTTACGCCGGGTACTCCGGCGGCGGCAAACTGATCCTGCCTGGCGTGGCCTCGCTGGACACCATCAACGCCAACCACAGCCTGGTCCCCCTGGGCTTCCGCCAGCCCGGCCGTATCGACCTCCCCTGTCGGTTGGACCTGGAGGAGGCGGCGCGGATGGTAGGGTTGGACTTCGTGCTGGACGTGGTCCTCTGCCAGGAGGAAGGCCTGGCCCGAGCGTTCGCGGGGAGTCCAGACCGGGTCTTCCGCGAGGGGGTCGCCCTGGCCCGGCAGGTGTACGAGGTGGAGTGCAAGGAGGTCGATATCGCCATCACCACCGCCTACCCCTACGACCAGGACCTCTACCAGGCGGTGCGGGCCGTGGAGTACGCCGACGTGGTGGTGCGTCAGGGGGGGAGCATCCTGCTGGTGGCAGCCTGCCCGGACGGCGTGGGCGGGGAGGATTTCTTCCGCCTGATGGCCGACCACACCAAGCGGCCGGACGACTTCCTGCGCGATATGGTCCGACGGGACGGAATGGTGACCTTCGCCGTCCTCGGGTACAACCTGGCGCGGACCAAGGCCGAAAAGAGGCTGTACATCGTCACCGAGGGGATCCCCGCTCCGGCGCTGGAGGCGATGGGCTTCCATCCCCTGCCCTCCCTCCAGGCTGGAGCGGAAACGTTGCTGGGGATATATGGCGAGCGGGCACGGGTCGCAATCTTCCCGATGGGTTCGTCCACCATCCCCGTTCGCCGCTCCCCGGCCTGCGGGAAGGGAGGCTCTTCATAGGGGAGCGCAGGTGATTAAGGAAAGGAGGGATTGACGATGGAAGAGAAGGTCAGCAAAGGACCGCGAAGTCGAATCGGTGGGGCCTCGATCGCGTGGATCACCCTCTACGGGGCCCTGTGCGGGGTGACCGGGCTCGTGCCCATCTTCCCTTACGTCGGCGGTGGCGGATACGTCCCGCTGACCACCCCGTTCTGCGCCATCGCCCCGCTGCTGCTGGGACCGTGGGGCGGTGTGGCTGCCGCCGCCGTCGGGGGAGTTATCGGGATGTTCATCGCCCCGGCGGCCTACCCCCTGCAGATCGTGGACGTCTTCCTCAACGCAGTGCTTCCCGCCCTCTTCGTCGCCCTTATGGTGCAGGGCGACCGCCTGTGGAAGGTCACTGTGCCCCTCTTTATCGTCATCGGGATCGTCGGCTGGCTGGTGCCCTTCTACGTCCCAGGCGAGGCGGCTGGTTTTGGCAAGGTGCCGGAGCCGCTCTACTTCATTATGGCCGCCCTCTACTGGGTCCCCTCGACGATCATCGCGGCGACCCCGCTGGGCACCCGGCTGATCCCTCAGTGGGTACGCAGCAAGAACCGCACCCAGCGGTACGGCGGCGTCTTCCTCGCCATCGTGGCCGCGATGTTCGTCTGGTGGCTGCCCTGGACCCGTCCGTACTGGTACCTGTTCAACTTCTCCGCCGAGTTGGGCGTCGCCACCCACATCGCCTACTCCTGGTGGGTGCCTGCCCTCTCGGCGATCACGGCGGTCATCACCATCCCCATCGTGGAGGCGCTGGAACGGAGCGGTCTGCCCAAGATCGAAGGCGCGATCTGGTAGTCCGACAAACGGGGCCTACCCTTCCCGCCGGATCCCTGAGAAAGACGCTGCATTTGAGGAGTGAGCCGAGTGTCAGATGAGCCCCTGATTCGATTGGAAAACGTGACCTTCACCTACGGGGGGGACGTGGTCGCCCTGCGCGATCTGAACCTCACCGCGCGCCGGGGGGAGTTCGTGGTCGTCCTGGGGGCCAACGGGGCGGGGAAGTCCACCCTGTGCTACCTGATCAGCGGCATCGTCCCCCACATCTACGGCGGTCGGCGGCGGGGCCTGGTGAGCGTGGCCGGGCTGGATCCATGGGACGAGCCGCTGTACGTGACCGCTCAGCACTGCGGGGTGCTGATGCAGGATCCCGAAGTGCAGTTGTTCATGCCCACCCTGCGGGCGGAACTGGCCTTCGGACCGGCCAACCTGGGGGTGGATCGCGAGGAGATCCTCCGCCGGGCGAGAGAGGCCCTCGCCCTGGTCCGCCTGGAGGGGCTGGAGGAGCACAACCCGCGCGACCTCTCGGGCGGGCAGAAGCAGCGGGCCGCCCTGGCCTCCGTGCTGACGATGGAGCCCCAGATCCTGGTCCTGGACGAACCGACCTCCCAGTTGGACCCCCTGGGTCGTTGGGAGATCGGGGAGGCCATCGAGCGGCTCAAAGAGCAGGGCGAGATCACGATCGTGATGACCACCCACGAGACGGAGGAGGTGCTGCACCTGGCCGACCAGGTGCTGGTGCTGGACCGGGGAAGGACGGTGCTTCAGGGAACGCCGGCGGAGGTCTTCTCCCAACCGGATCGGCTGGAGGCGGTGGGGGTCAAGACCCCCGTCCTGGTCGCCGTGCGGTCGACGCTCCTCTCCACCGGACAGGGGGCGGAGGAGCGGGTGGATCTCACCGTGTCCGAGGTGGCGGAAGAGATCCGGCAGGCAGTCGGGGCGGGCCAGTTAACCGTGCGGACCGATGCCCTTCCCGAACCCGAACCGCCTCCAGCCGACGCGCCGGTCATCCTCGAAGCCTGTGACCTGACGGTGGAGTATCCAGGGCCACCCCCGGTGGTCGCCCTCCAAGACGTGAGCCTGCAGATCCGCCGGGGCGAGTTCGTCGGCATCGTGGGGCAGAACGGCTCTGGCAAGTCCACCCTGGTCAAGTGCTTCGTCGGCCTCCTCCGGCCCAAGACCGGCCAGATCCTCTTCCAGGGCGAGGACATCCGGCGGCTCTCGGTGGGCGAGATCGCCCGCCGCATCGGGCTGGTTCTGCAGAACCCCGACTACCAACTGTTCACCGCCTCCTGCCGGGACGAGGTCCGGTTTGGCCTGCGCAACGTGGGCGTCCCCCCGGACCAGATCGAGCACCGGGTCGAGGAAGCGCTACAGATGGTGGGTCTGGAGGAGGAGGCGGACCTGTTCCCCTTCCGCCTGTCCTTCGGCGACCGGAGGAAACTGGCCGTCGCGGCCACCATCGCCCTCGATCCCGAGGTGCTCATCCTGGACGAGCCGACGACGGCGCAGGACCACCGGGGGCGGTACCAACTGGCGGAACTGGCCCGCCGCTTTCACGAGAGGGGAGGGACGGTGCTGATGATCACCCACGACGTGGACCTCATCGCCCGTTATGCCCACCGCCTCATCGTCCTTCACCAGGGCCACATCCTCCTCGACGGCCCCACGGCGGAGGTCTTCTCCCAAGTGGAGGAACTGAAGAAGAGTTTCGTGGTCCCGCCGGTGGCGGCGCGTCTGGCATGGGAACTGGCCTCGGTCGGCCTCCCTCCCCACGTGATGACCCTGGATGACCTGTATCGGGTGCTCGTCCCGACCCGCGAGGAGGGCGGAGCCCGGCGCGAGAACGCTGGAGAGGGGGTGGTCTGATGCAGCCCGCGTTCCGATACTTTCACGCCGACACGCCCATCCACCGGCTCCACCCGCTGGTGAAGATCGCCTATGTGATGCTGACCCTGGTCCTGGTGATGTACCCCATCCGGGAGACCGATATGCCGGTCCTCCTGATCTGGCTGGGGCTCTCGGCGGTCCTGTGGACCGTGGGTCGGATCGAACTGCGCCGGTTCGCCACGCTGCTGAAGATCCTCTTCGGCACGTTCATCTTCCTGATCCTGATCCAGGGCTTCACCTACCGGTTCGGCGAGACCCCCCTGATCGTCATCGGACACCTCCGGTTGTGGGAAGCGGACCTGGGGGTGATCACCAAAGAGGGGGTATGGTTCGGCCTCGTCCTCAGCGTCCGCATCCTCGTGGCGACCTCGGCGCTCCCCCTGTTCGTGATGACGACGCCGACCTCGGCCATCATGACGGCGATGTCCAAACTTCGGGTCCCGCGCACGTTGACCTTTATGCTCGTCAGCGCTCTTTCTTTCACCTCTCTCCTCTTCGAGATGTGGAACTCCATCGTGGACGCGCAAAAACTGCGGGCCTTCGACATCGACCGGATGAACGTCTTCAAGCGGGCCTTCAAGGCCTACATCCCGATCATCACGCCGCTGATCCTCCTGCTGTTCCGCAAGGCGAACGACTTCCAGATCGCGATGGAGACCAAGGGCTTCGGCGCGCCGGTCGAGCCGACCGAGATCGAGATCCTGACTACCCGACCAGCGGACTACCTCTGGCTGGCCCTCATCGTGGCGGTCTTCGTCGGATGTACCGTGCTGAAGTTCGCTGCCTGGTAGGATGTCGGATATCGGATATATCACCACAGAGAAACAAAGGACACTGGGGGTTAGACGTATTTACTGCAGAGACGCGGCGGGCGCAGAGAATCTTAATCCTTCTTTCATCTCTGCGTCCTCTGCGCCTCTGCGGTGAAAGTGAATCCCTTAAGGGAGGCGCATCGTGGACAGTCAACCTTCATACGAGGAACTGGTGGCACGGCGGGCCGATCTGTGGGCCCCTTGCCTGGCCCAGGACTGGCCCAACATCCCGGTGGAGCGGGCCGAGGGGATCTATCTGTACGGCCCCGACGGGCGGCGCTACCTGGACTTTCTCTCCGGTTTCGGGGCTTGCAACGTGGGGCACAACCACCCACGGGTGGTGGAGGCGGCCCGGGAGCAGATGGAGCGCATCGTGCACGCCCCCCTGGGGGTCATCGCGCCGGAGACCACCCTTCGGCTGGCGTGGGAACTGGGGAAGGTCACACCGGGCAACATCGACATGTTCTTCTTCGGCAACAGCGGGGCGGAGGCGGTGGAGGGGGCGATCAAACTGGCGCGGTACGTGACCGGCAGACGGGGGATCGTCGCCTTCCTGGGGAGTTTCCACGGTCGCACGATGGGGGCGGCCTCCGTCACCTCCTCCAAGGTGAAGTACCGCAACGGCCACGGCCCCTTCCTCCCCGACGTTTACTTCGCCCGCTTCCCCTACCCCTACCGCTCCTCCGCACCCGACCCGGAGGGGTGCGTCGCCGAAGCGCTGGAGGACATCGAGCGGCTCTTCGAGTACGTCATCGCGCCGGAGGACGTGGCCGCCTTCCTCCTCGAGCCGGTGCAGGGGGAGGGAGGGTACGTCATCCCGCCGCGCGAGTGGCTCCTCGCCCTGCGCCGCATCGCCGACGAGCACGGCATCCTCCTCATCTTCGACGAGGTCCAGACCGGCTTCGGCCGCACCGGCGATTGGTTCGCCGCCCAGACCTTCGGCGTGGAGCCGGACATTCTGTGTCTGGCCAAGGGGATCGCCAACGGCTTCCCGCTGGGGGCCACCGCCGCCCGGAGGGACCTGATGGGACGGTGGGGGCCCGCCTCCCACGGCACGACCTTCGGGGGCAACCCCATCTCCTGCGCCGCCGCGCTGGCCGTGCTGGAGGTCATCCGGGAGGAGAGCCTCCTGGAGAACGCGCGGGAGCAAGGAGCATACATGCTGGACGTGTTGCGGGACCTGCAGGCCCGGTCGCCTATTGTGGGGGACGTGCGCGGCGTGGGTCTGATGGTCGCCGTCGAGTTCGTCAAGCCGGGGACGGACAAGGAGCCGAACCCGGAGGCGGTGCAGCGCATCCTGCAGCGGGCGCTGGAGAACGGGCTCCTCATGTACCCCTGCGGCCACTGGACCCAGACCATCCGCCTCATCCCGCCGTTGACCGTGACCCGAGAGCAGGTGGAGGAGGGTTTGGAGATCTTCACCCGGGCGGTGCTGGCCGAATCGCGGTGAGGACGTCCGTCCTCACTATAGAGGTCCAGAGAACGCGGGGGCGCAGTTTCATCACGGAGACCTGGAGGACACAGAGGTTCTCCTCTCTTTCCCGAGATTCCTCCGTGTCCTCTGCGCCTCCGAGGCTTTTCCGCAGTGGAGGGGGAGATGGAGGACGAACCCCTGGAGATCCGCATCGGGCGGCTTCTGCGGGAGCGGGGACTGACGCTGGCGGTAGCCGAATCCTGCACCGGCGGCCTCATCGGCCACCGGATCACCAACGTGCCCGGCAGTTCCGCCTACTACCTCGGCTCGGTCACCGCCTACGCCTACGAGGCGAAGGAGACGCTGCTGGGCGTGCGCCACGAGACCCTCTACCGGCACGGCGCGGTGAGCCCGGAGACCGCCCTGGAGATGGCGCGGGGCATCCGCCGCGTCCTCTGGGCCGACCTGGGGCTGGCGGTCACCGGCATCGCCGGCCCCGGCGGCGGGACGGAGGATAAGCCCGTGGGCCTGGTCTACATCGCCCTGGTCGCGCCGGACGGGGAGTGGGTGGAGCGGCACGTGTGGAAGGGGAACCGGCTGGAGAACAAGGCCCAATCCGCCGAGGCCGCCCTCGATCTGGTGCGGAGGTATCTGGAGAGCGCATTGCCTCCCCCTAAATAGGGCTGAGCCCCCTCAAGATTGCTCACCTAGCGACTCAGCGAGTCGGCGAATTATGTTCGCCGACTCGCTGATCCGTTTCTCCCACCTCCATCCCACGTCTGGAACTGTTTGGCAGGGGGGATAGGACAACGAATCCTGAACGAATTAACGAATCAAAGATGAACCCCATATTCGTTAATTCGTTCGCGATTCGTTGCCCCACCCGCCCGCGCTTCCTCAGGTGTGCCCGAATTTCTGTCTGAACCCCGGTTTAGCGCTTGACAAAATTTAAGTCGTATGTTATAATTTTCAACAGATCGATTAAATTTCTTGAGGAGGCGCGATGTATCCCGTCCCGACGGAATGCCCGGTCTGTCACGATGATCTTCTGATCACCCGGCTGGTCTGCCGCAACTGCGGCACGGCCCTGGAAGGCAGGTTCACGATGGGTCGGCTGGCTCAACTCACCCCCGACCAACTCCACTTCGTGGAGGTCTTCCTTCGCTGCGAGGGGAAGATCACCCGCGTCCAGGAGGAACTGGGCCTCTCCTACCCCACCGTCCGCAGCCGCCTGGAGGAGGTCATCCGGGCCCTGGGGTATGAGGTGGGCAGGGATCAGGCCGACCTGGAGGAGCGCCGCCGAGAGGTCCTGGAACGGCTGGCCCGAAAGGAGATCTCCGCAGAGGAGGCGCTCCATCTGCTCCAAGAGGAGGCATAGATGTACGCTCAGGTTGTAGCGATCCGGCTGCCGTGGCTTCGCATCACGATCCTGGTCGAGCAACTCCGCTTTCAACGACGGAAAGAGGTCGACCGCGGCCCGGGGCTGGGGGCAGAGCCCTCCCGCTCGTATCGCTGCTCCTCCGCCCTCTGGGAAACGAACACCCTGATCGCTTCGCGCCGATAGGAGGTGTGCGGTGTTCAAGCGAACGCTGGAGACTTCGGTAACACCCCACATCGTCGTCGCCGAGTGTCTGGGGGATCTGACGGTGCGGGCGACGGAGGAGCCGCGGGTCGTGGTCCGCGTGCAGGACGGTGCGGACGAGGCGACGGTGGAGCAGGAAGGGGACTCCGTCACCATCACCGCCCGCGACGACTGCTCCCTGGTCTGTCCCACAGGCTCCACCCTCACCGTCCACACCGTCCGCGGCGACCTGCGGATCAAGGGGGTGCAGGGGGAGGTCACCGTCGGCACCGTCCACGGCGACGTGGCCCTGCGCAGCGTGGGGTCGGTGAAGGTGGAACGGGTCTACGGAGACCTGCTGGCCCGCCGCATCGCCGGGCCACTGGAGGTCCAGGACGTGGCAGGGGACGCGCAGGTGCGGGACGTGGAGGGTCCGGTCGCCCTGCACCAGGTGGGGAGCGACCTGAGGGCCGACGGGCTGCAGGGTGGGCTCGTGGCGGAGCAGGTCGGGGCGGATGGGCGACTGGGGCCGCCCTTCTCCCCTGGCGCGACCTACCGGCTGAACGTCGGAAGCGATCTGCTGGTCCGCCTCCCCGCCGACGGCAGCCTCCGCCTCTCCCTCCGGCCTGGCGGCCGGGTCCGATCCTCCGTCCCCGACCTCGTTCTTGAGTCCGCTAACGAGGAGGCCCAGGGGGTCTTGGGCGCGGGGGAGGCCCTGCTGGAGGCCCAGGCCAGTGGGGACATCTACCTGCGGCCCGCTGAGCCCTCCCCGCAGGAGGAGGAATTCGCCTTCGCGGTCGATCTGGAGGGGCTGGGGATGACCATTGAGGCCCGCATCGCCGAGGCGATGGCGGAACTGGAGGCCCGCCTGGAGGAGAGTCTGGGCCGCATCGACAGCGAGGCGGTCCGTCGACAGGTGGAGCGGGCGGCGGAACAGGCCCGCCGGGCGGCGGAGCGAGCGGCCGAACGG
>DUEL01000017.1 GCA_011192125.1 Thermoflexia bacterium | reverse complement strand
GCTCCCCGTCCCGCCGTGCCCGCAGCGCGGCCAGTCGCTCCCGCTGCCGCGCCTCGACCGCGGGGTCGACCACCAGCCGCTCCAGGTCGGCCTCCTCCTCCTCGATCTGATAGGCGTTGACGCCGACGACGATCTGATCCCCCCGCTCCACTGCCTGCTGGTACCGGTAGGCGGCGTCGGCGATCTCCTGCTGGATGTATCCCTTCTCGATGGCCGCCAGCGCGCCGCCCATTCCGTCGATCTTCTCGATGTACTCCTGTGCCTGCCGTTCGATCTCGTTGGTGAGGTGCTCGACGACGTAGGAACCGGCCAGCGGGTCCACCGTGTTGGCCACCCCCGACTCGTGGGCGATGATCTGCTGGGTGCGCAGGGCGATGCGGACCGACTCCTCGGTAGGGAGCCACAACGCCTCGTCGCGGGAGTTGGTGTGGAGGGACTGGGCCCCGCCGAGCACCGCCGCCAGCGCCTGGATCGTGACGCGGACCACGTTGATCTCCGGCTGCTGGGCGGTGAGGGCCGACCCGGCGGTCTGGGCATGGAACCGCAGCCGCCAGGAGCGGGGGTTCTTCGCCCCGAACCGCTCCCGCATGATCCGCGCCCACAGCCGTCGGGCGGCGCGGAACTTGGCGACCTCCTCCAGGAAGTCGTTGTGGGCGTTGAAGAAGAACGAGAGGCGCGGCGCGAAGGTGTCCACGTCCAGCCCCGCGTCGATCGCCGCCTGGACGTAGGCGATGCCGTTGGCGAGGGTGAAGGCGACCTCCTGGACGGCGGTGGAGCCGGCCTCTCGGATGTGGTAGCCGCTGATGCTGATGGTGTTCCACTTGGGGACCTCGGCAGCGCAGTAGCGGAACAGGTCGGTCACCAGCCGCATCGAGGGGCGGGGCGGGAAGATGTAGGTGCCACGGGCGACGTATTCCTTCAGGATGTCGTTCTGCACCGTCCCCCGAAGTTGCTTCGGCTCCACCCCCTGCTCCTTGGCGACGGCGATGTACATCGCCAGGAGGATCGCCGCCGGGGCGTTGATCGTCATCGACGTACTCACCCTGTCCAGCGGGATGGAGTCGAAGAGGACCCGCATGTCGTCCAGGCTGCTGATGGAGACACCGACCTTGCCCACCTCCCCCTCGGCCAGCGGGTCGTCGGCGTCGTACCCCAGTTGGGTCGGCAGGTCGAACGCCACCGAGAGGCCGGTCTGTCCCTGCTCCAGCAGGTACTTATAGCGGGCGTTGGACTCCTCGGCGGTGGCGTACCCGGCGTACTGGCGCATCGTCCACAGCCGACCCCGGTACATCGTGGGCTGCACGCCTCGGGTGAAGGGGTACTCGCCGGGGAAGCCCAGGTCGTTGAGGTAGTCCACCTCCACGTCGGCGGGGGTGTAGACCCGGTCGAGGGGGATGCCGGAAAGCGTCTCGAACCGCTCCCGCCGCTCCGGGAACCGCTCAAGGACCGGCTTGACCGTCCGTTCCTCCCACTCCTGTTTGGCCTGTCTCAGGTCCTTCACAGCGACCTCCTAAGGGTTTCACCACAGAGACACGGAGGACACGGAGAAATCTCAAGGAGGAGAGAGTCTCTGTGCTCTCTGTGTCTCTGTGGTTTGCATCTATTCCCTCCCCGCCAGCAGGTCTTCGATGGAGAGGAGGAAGGGCTCCCCATCGAAGAACAGCGGCTTCTCGTCCAGCAAAATCCAGTAATCGCTTTGGGCCACCTCCTCCATCGAGCACAGAGGTGAGAGGAGGCCACGTCTCAGTTTGTAGTGGAACAGGGCCCGCTGGGCCGTGCAGAGGGGCGCGTCGGGGCTCGGCTGGGCCTCCTTCCAGGCCAGCGTCACCAGGGCCAGGGTGCGGGCTACGCCCATGCTCTGGGCCTGGGTGGGATTTTCCTCGTACGCCTTGAACGTTTGCTCAAGCAGCACCTCGTTGATGTTGGCCTTCCACTCCTCCCGGCTCATCGAATCCCGGGGCATCGCGTAGAAGTCCGCGTTCAATCCGACCTCCGCCAGATTCATGGACAGCGGCCGCACGTTCAGGGTCAGGACCTCCAGCAGGTCGGCGGCCTTGTCCTCCAGCAACACCATCCCCACGTATGTCCCCATCGCCTCGGCCAGGTCTTCCAGCAGCGAGCAGTCGGGATCGACCCCACTCTGCTGGCGGACGGCCTCCGGCCAGAGGGGGTAGTAGCAGCCCGGTGTGATGGCAGCCTCGATGGTCGCGAACTCGGGCTCGCCGACGATCACTTCGCCGGGGGCGAGCTCGGTGACGATGATCTCCCCCGAGGCCGGCTCCACCTCGTTCAGCCAACTGTCCGGATGGACCGCGTAGGCCACGGCGACCTCGCCCAGGTACCAGCGGGGCTGCGCGTTCTCCGGATCGGGCCGCATCAGGAGCTTCCCTTCCGCACCTCCGGTCACTTCATCGGTGGGCATCGCCTCCAGTTCCTCGATCGAGTAAACCCGGGTGGCCAGGTCGTTGTCGTAGATCAGCGCGCAGGCGGTGAACACCGTGACCCCCAGGTCCGGATACTCGTACTTGTCGGCGAGGCCGAGCAGCAGGGTAGGGAACCGGATGTAGACGTTGCTCGCCTGTTGGGGCAGAGAAGGCATCGGCACCTCACCGAGTTGTGCCATGACGCCGTAGGCGTGGGGGGCCTCGAAGAACCACGTGTACCACTTCGGATCGAACCGTTTTTGCTCCATCAGGCCGGGGTGGGCCTGGAAGTAGCCATCCCAATAGTCGATCCAGGCCTGGACGAGCCCCTCGGGATCCTCCTGCGCCCACTGGACGATCGCCTGGACCTCCGGGGTGTAGCAGGCGGCGGGTAGTGTTACCGCCTCTCCGGTGATGGGGTTGAGCCATTCCAGTTTATCGGGTCTAGGCGTGGGGGTTGGTGTGGGGCTGGGGGTTGGGGTGGATGTAGGGGTGGGGACGGGCGTGTAGGTGGGCGATGGTGTCGGGGTAGACGGGCTTTCGGTTGCCGAAGCCGTTGGCTCCGTCGTAGGGCTCGATGCAGGCATCACCTGCGACCGGCATCCTGCCGCCAACAGAGAAAGGATCAGCACGAACAGGATTCCCCTGAAGATGCGCATCTTTTCCTCCTCCAACGAGAGCGGACTGGCTATTGTCTCACGTAAAGAGGGTGTGGGCTCGGACGGTTGTCCAGAATCTTCTCGGTTTCCTCCAGTACGTCCTCCGAGAGGTGAGCGTCGGACGCTTTGACGTTGGAAAGGACGTGCTCCGGCCGGGTGGCACCTGTGATAGCGCTGCTGATCTCCGGCCGTCGAAGGACCCACGCCAGCGCCAGTAGTGACACCTCCAGGCCGATCTCCCTCGCCAGTGCGGTCAGGCGGCGCACTTTGGCGATGTTCTCCTCGGTGAGGTCCTTCTCTCGCTGACCCGGATCCCCGCTCTTCCCAGATATCGATACTTCACGTTTCCCCTCCTTAACCCTGATCTGCTATCTCGAACACCATCACCCGATGGTTGGCCGCGTCGGTCACGTACAGCCGCCCGTCCGGCCCCAATGCCACCCCCATCGGCAGCGCGAAGGAGGAAGCGTCGTAGCCGAACTGGCCGAAGCCGTAGAGGTAGTTGCCCTCGGTGTCGAAGACCAGCACGCGGAAGTGACCCGGATCGGTCACGTAGACCCGGCCCTCCGCGTCCACGGCGACGTAGGGCTTCTCCTCGACGGCGGGGTTGTTCCAGCCGACGATGGACCACTCCCGCACGTAGGTGCCGTCCGGCTCCAGGACCTGCATCCGGTAGTTCCACGAGTCGGCCACGTAAACCAGCCCGTCCGGCCCGAAGGCCAGCCCCACCGGCTCGTCCAGTTGACCGGGCCCGCTCCCGCCGCCGCCCCAATCCCGCAGGAACACCCCCTCGGGGTCGAACACCTGCACCCGCTTGTTGCCCGTATCGCTCACGTAAATCAGCCCGTCCGGACCGATCGCCACGTCGCGGGGGCCGTAGAAGACGGCTGGCCCTTGCCCCACCGTCGCCTCCCCGTAGGTCCCCCACTCGGCGAGGAAGACCCCGTCGGGGGTGAACTTCTGGATACGGTGTGCCCACGTGTCGGCCACGTAGACCGACCCGTCCGGCCCCACCGCCACGCCCCACGGCTCGCAGAAAGTGCCGGGGGGGAGGTGGGCATCGCCGCATCCTTCCCCGTACCCCCACGTGGTCACGAGCTCTCCTTCGAGGGTAAACTTCTGGATCCGGTGGTTCCCCGCGTCGGCCACGTACACGAATCCGTCGGGGGAGACGGCGATGTCGCGCGGCCAGAAGAACGAGCCAGGGTCGCTCCCCCCGCTCCCCCAGATCAGCGTGGCGGTGAGGGTGCGCATCCCCTCGGCGTAAGGATCGGCCGTCTCCACAGGCTCCGTCTCCGCCTCCGGCAGCGGTCCCACCCCGAAGTTCCACAGTCGGTTGACCACGTCCTTGCGCACGTAGAACCGGAAATCCCCTCGCAGGGGCCACTGGCGGTCGGGGGTGTGCGTGCCGCCGGTGATCTCGTCGTAGAGGGTGTAGTCCATCCGATAGAAGATCCGCCAGAGGGCAGTCCGCTTCCTGGCGTCGGTCAGCCATTCCCACAGTTTGGACCAGGTCAGTTTGCGGTAATCCTCCGGCGGCCACCAGAGGTAGAAGTAGTCGAACCGGTAGTAATCGTCCCCCAGGAGAGGCTCGACGGCCGCCCACTCCTCACGACCAGCGATGACCGCTGTCTTGCGCACCGTGTCGGCCGTTGGCTGGGTCCCGTAGTAGACGGCGTTGGGGTAGTTGCGCAGATACCACGTGAAAGGCCACGAAATGTCGGAGCCGTAGGCTACGTCGATGAGGCGGGTCCCGCCCCCCACCCGCAGCGAGAGTTCCTCCAGTTGCTCCATCGTCGTCCGCACGTCCGGCCCCTCGTGGGCGTAGACCAGGAACTCGGCCGGGGTGTCGAAATTGACGAAATTGAGTCGGTAGGCCACGTGGACCGTCAGCAGGGAGAGGGCCGCGAAGAGGATCAGGGCGGTCAGGAGGAGGCCGTTGCGGCCGCCGATCCGCCCCCACAGCCAGCCGACCAAGCCGCCGAAGAAGGCCACGCCCACCAGGCCGCCGAAGAAGGTGCCGGTGATCAGCAACTGGTCCAGTTCGACCCCCTGGAAGGGCCCCTGACCGGCAGCCCGGATCAGCGACGCCAGCGCCGCCGCCAGCGCGGGCAGAAGAAGCGCCAGGAGCCAGCCCCGCTGGGACCACACCCGTTCCCAATCGACCAATTCGATCAGCCGCCCGACCAACCAGCCGGTGAGGAGGATCATCGGCAGGGTGAGGTGGACGCTCAGCCAGGGCATCTTCTCCCCGGCGTAGGAGTAGCCGATCCAGGAGAGGACCGACCAATACACCGTGAACCAGATGAAGATCCGACCCCAATCGGGCTCCTGCGCTTCCGCTTTCCGAAGCCGGTGCACAACGGCTCGGACGGTCAGGAAGAGCGACGCAGCCACCGCGCCAACGAGAGGGAGGAACTCGTACAGGGGCATGATGACCAGGTAGTAGAACCAGGGCTGCCCGCCCCGCTGGACCTCCTGCTGTTCCAGCCAGTAGCCGAGGGAGCCGACCCACCCGCTAGCGATCCCCCCGCCGTTGGTGAATACGGTGGTGAAGAGGATCAGGAAGATGCCCAGGTAGATCGTGGCCGCGATCGGCCAGCGGCGACGGTCCCACAGCAGCCCGATGAGGATCGCCAGGAGGACGGTCAGCCCCAGGATCGCGCCGGAGTAGTAGATGGAGGGGGCCGTGTAGTCGGTGGGATGGACGTTCGCCAGGTTGGCCCAGAAGGGGGAGACGGCCGCCGGATCGACCGCCCGCTCGACAATGAAGGAGCCGAGGCGGGAGGCCAGGTGGATGGGGATGGGGGAGGCGAAGGGGAGGACCAGGGTGCCGATTAGGACGATGAGGTGGAAAGTGCGATAGGTCGGCAACCGATGCCACGTGCCTCGCAGGAAAAGGACGAGGGCGACGAGCGTGCCGATCCCGCCGAAGAGGCCGCCGATGATCGCCCAGGCGGGCGGTGGACCGCCCCCTTCCGGCCGCGCGAAGAGCCACCCGGCCCCCAGCGTCACCAGTCCTGCCCCACCGACCGCCAACGCGACGGCGAACGCACCCGCCAGCCCCTCCCGCTCCCACGGCTCCACCAGCGCCCGCGCCACCAGCCGGGCGACGAGGAAGAGGCCGAAGATGGCGGTGTAGATGAAAGCGACCTCCTTGGTGGCGTACATCAGGGAGAGGGCCGCCGCCAGGATGTAGATGTAGCGGTCCCGCCCCTCCTCCAGGTAGCGGAAGATCGCCCACAGGACCAGCATCGCCCACAAGGTGACGGGGATGTCGTGGCGGATGTAGCGGGAGTAGTAGGAGATGGCCGGGGAGATGAGCAGGAGGAACGATGCCGCCAGCGACCCGATCCGTCCCAAATACCGCCGGAAGAGGTAGGGCAGGAGCACCAGCGCTGTCCCCATCAACGCCACCGGCAGCCGGGCGGTGAAGTCGCTATCGCCGAAGAGGAAGAACGAGAGGGCCGTCGCGTGGAACAGGAACGGGCCGTGCATCATCGGGTTGTGCTGGAACCCGTTGCCAACGTAGAGGTCCCAGGAGAACTTGCAGTGGAGGCTCTCGTCGTGGCTCTCCACCCGGTAGCCCAACATCCACAACCGGGAGACCAGGCAGAGGAGCGCGATCAGCAGGTACAGCCCCTGCTCCCAGGTGAGTCCGAGCCCTTTGACGATCGGTCGGTCGAGTTTGCTCATCGGTTCCTCATCATCCATCACGGATTGGCGGTCGCCAGGTCGTCCCGCACCCAGAGGGCGACCTGCTCGACGGCGACGGGGGGAGCGGTCGACTCCCGATAGAGCCACCACCGGGCCGTCCGGTGCCCACCCCACATGGGGGTCCAGACCCGTCGCAATGTGAAGACCTCGCCGAAGTAGCCGGGCGGGATCGGTTTGTTCGCCGGGGCGACGATCAGGGGAGGTCGGTTCATCCCTTCGGGATAGAGGTTCGGGTCGTCGCTCTCCAGCAAGCGGGTGTAGAGCCCATCCGACCCGACCTCCTGCTCGAACCGGCGCAGCGCCCAGACCAGGGCAGGGTCGGCCTCGCCCAGGAAGGTGACGGGGAGGGCCGCCTCCCCGCCGGTGTTGAGCATCGAGGTCCGTTCCATCACGTCGACTAGCACGCGCACCTCGGCGGCGGTGGGCGATCTCACCAGCAGTTCCCGCGGGTCGGCGGGGAGCCGGTGGGAGAGCCGCCAGCCGATGGACCACGTCACCAGCAGGAGGACCAGCCCCAGCGACGCCGCCCCTGCGCGCAACGCGGTGGTCATGCCCCGACGGGCAGCTGCTGCGGGGTCCTCCTCCGGACCCGGCGCGGAGACGGCGAAGCCGAAGGTGGCGGTGAGGAAGACCTGGAGGAGAAGGGCCAGCCCGGCCAGCGCCAGGTCCTTCGGATCGGCAAGGCGAGCGTACCGGGCGAGGGAGAGGCCGGAGTGAGCCCACAGGAGGAGGGATACGGGCAAGTACAGTCCCTCGTTCAGCCATTGGCCCTGGGTCAAGAGCGACCGGGCCAGTTCGTCCACAGCGAGCCCTCCGAGCCCGGCCAGCGGCAGGAGGAGCCACAGCAGATCGGCTGGCTCCCGGCCGGGCATCACGGCCAGTTGGACCGCGCCCACGGCCGCCCAGAAGGTCCACAACAACCCCATCCCGTGCCGCCGCCGGACGGCCATCGCCAGGCCCACCAGGCCGGTCAGGAGAAGGAGCGGCTCGTAGGCCGCGAGGAGCAGCAGGGGAGAGGGGGCCGGTTCGCCACTCGTCGGCCCGAAGCGGGCCAGCCACGCCAGCACCGCCTGGCCGACGTCGGCCAGGGCCACGGGGTGGAGCCCCAGGCCGGTCCCGACGACCAGCACCCCCAGCCCAGCCACCCACGCGCCCCGGCGCAGGGCCGGCTGGACCATCGGCCAGATCCACGGAACTTGCTCCCGCCAGATCCAGAGCCCCCCGGCCARGGCCAGCAGGAGYCCCAGGAGCAACCCCCACGCCCCCGGCCCCGCCGTCAACGCAGCCGCCAGGCCGATCCCRCCCCARRCGACCCASGAGAAGCGCMWSGWGTCCARGWAGCGGGCRGCGCARCCCACCAGCAYCATCACYCCCAGRGCSGCSGGGAYCRTCCCRTCGAGGGTGCGGGAGAAGARRACGGCGGTGGGGGAGAGGGCCAGGAGGAGCCCCGTCCCCAGCGCACCCCATGCGCCCAGGTAGCGCCGCAGCAGGAGGGGCGTCAGCACCAACCCRACCCCCGCCAGCGCGGGGACCAGTCGGGCCAGGCCGTCTCYGCCGTGGAAGAGGATGAAGAGGAGGGCGTTGAGATGGAGGAGGAGGGGAGGGGATGAGATGGGGGGAAGGGGGGGCAAGGGGACGGAGGGGTGGGCGAGGTGGTAGGCAGCAAGGGCCTGGGCGGCTTCGGCAGAGGAGAGGGGCGCGGCGGCCAGGTCGGTCAGCCGCAGCAGGGCCGCGAGGAGGGCCAGAAAGGCCCACAGAGCGACCTCAAGGGACTGCCAGCGGCTGTCTGGGCCGCGTGGGTTCCGATTCCGGTGCATCGGTGGGTGTCTCCCCCGCTGCCGGGGTGTAGCGGTAAATGGTCACCCCGGCGGCATCGTAAACCGTCTCCAGGATCCGATCGAACTTCGCCAGCCCCGCAGGGGGATAGCGGGTCCGCTCCAACGGACCGACGTAGACATACCTTATACCATACCGGTCCAGCAGCGTCAAGGTTTCGGCCGGATCGGCGGTCGTGTACAGCCGTTCGATGTCCGGCTCCCGACGGGCCGGTTCGTCGTAGTTGCCGCGCCACTGGTGCTCGTGGCCGCCCCAGCCGAGCAGCGTCGGCAGGCCGGTGAAGGCGGAGACCCGTCCCTCGTAGGTGTAGGCCCGGAACCGGTCGCCGGGGGCTTCCAGGATGACGGGCGCGCCGTCGACGTTCTCGTTCAGCCAGGCGATGGCCTCGAAGTCGGCGGTGTAGATCCGGCGGAGATGGGCCGCGCCGTCCAGGGTGGGCGGCCCGTCGTACTCCTGCGCCCGCGCCGGGATCGCCAGCGCCGGGTAGACCAGCCCGGCGAGGATCAGCAGCAGCGCAGCCGCGGCCCAGACCCTCCTCTGCATCAGCCCCCGTGCCAGCCCATACGCTCCCGCGATCCCCCACACCACCCAGGTCTGGAAGTAGAACTTGAAGACGGTGTTCATCCGCGTGCCGAAGATGTCCCGCAGGTAAACGAACTCCACTGCCAGGGTGAGGAGTGCGCCGGTGAGGACGAGCAGCAAGGCGTAAGCGACCTCCGGGTGCAGGGGGGCGTGTCGCAGGGGGGCGGGGCGCAGGAGGACGAGGAGGGCCGTGGTGAGCAGCGCCGCCAGCGCCAGGGGGGTCCAGGGGGCCAGGAGCCGCTCCAGCAGCCGCTGGCCGATCAGCCGGGGGGCGTCCGGGATGTGCTCCAGGCCGGGGATTGGCCCGCCGCTGCGCCAGGCGGCCAGGTACTGGCGGCCCTGGGGGGTGATGAGGGCGGCCAGCAACAGGAAGAGGACCATCCCCAGCAAGATCGATCCGGTCCCGAGGGCCACCTGCCCGGTCTTTATTCCTTCCCTCCGCGCTATCGTGACCGCCAGCGCGACCACGGGGAGAAGGAGGGGGCCGAACATCACCAGGAACTGGGGGAGCCGGGTGGAGTTGAACAGGTTGGGCAGGAGCCCCCCCGCCTGGGAGCGGAAGCCGATCCAGAAAGGCAGGTAGAGGGCGAAACCGCCGACGGCCAGGAGCAGGGCGAAGGTGAGGATGGGACGGGTAGTGAATTGCGAGTGGCGGTGGTAGGAGGACAGGGCGAAGGCGGCGACGACCACGAACAGATAGATGGGAAAGTCCCAGGTGTTCAGGAAGCCCAGGCCGCCCAGGCAGAGGGCGTAGAGGAAGAGTTTCCAGGGGGCGAGCGGGAGGGTAACGTGGAACGTGAAACGTGAGACGTGAAGCGTGAGGCGTCGGCGGGAGCCGGTCGCAGGTCGCATACAGAGGGCGAGGGCCAGGGCGAGGGCCAGGAGGACGAAGGGGAGGCCGAGGAGGTGGGGGTGCATGTCGCCGAGGATGAAGGAGAAGGCCGGGAACTCGTCGATGACCTCCCACTCGGCCGGGTTGGTCGGGGTGTGCCAGGGGGCGTAGTCGTGGATGACGCGGGAGGCCTGCCACCACCAGATGAAGCGGGTGGGGACCCACGATCCCTCGCTCAACGGCGGCGGGGGGACGTTGATGGATCGGATGTCCAGCCACCGCCAGAAGGAGGCCGGGAAGAGGCCTCGCGCGTGGAACACCTCCAGCAGCCCCTCCAGGTTGCCCGTCAGCACGACCAGCAGGGGGCCGAGAAGCCCTCCCCAGGCCGCCTTCTCCTCCCCTTCCCGCGCCAGCAGTGCGTAGACCAGCCCGTAGGCCCCGGTGCAGGTGAGGGCGAAGAGGGAGGCGATGCCCAGGTTGAAGCCGATGGTGGAGGGGACCGCCGAGAGGCGGACGAGCATCCCCATCATCACGTAGCCGAAGTAATAGTAGGAGATGGCGAAGCCGGAGAGCCAGGGGTCGTGCGGCGGGAAGCGGGGGCTCCGCAGGACCGCGTTGAGGAACCCGATCTCCATCCACTTCTCCCCCCCGGCGGTCTCGATGCGCGGCATATGGGCGCGGACCGCGCACCAGGCGGCGAAGGCGGCGATGAAGAGGGCTTCGACGGCGAGGATGTGACGGCGGGAGGGGAGGGAGAGATCGGAAGACCGGGAGACGAGGTACAGGCCCGCGGCCGCTAGAAGGGCCAGGACGACGAGGACGGCGCCACCGGTGTTGGGGAGCCAGCCGAAGGTGAGCAGGATCCAGAAGAGCCACCCGCCCACCAGGAGCCCCAGTGGGCGGGCGAAACTGTATCCCCGGCCGGGGAGGTGGCGGAAGAGTCGCAACGTCAGCGGGAGCGCCGCCAGGCCGAACAACTGGAGTCCGAGATACCAGCGGAGGATCATCCCGCGCGCAGCACCTTTTCCGCCGCCTCAAGACGGGCCAGCGTCCGCTCCCGGCCCAGGATGCTCAGCGTGCCGAAGAGGGGCGGGGAGACCTTCTTGCCGGTGGTCGCCCAGCGGATGAGGCCGAAGACCTGCCGGTTCTTCAATCCCAGCTCCGCCACCAGCGCCCGGAGCGCTTGCTCGATCCGCTCCTCGTCGAAGTCCGGCAGGTCGGCCAGCACCGCGCGCACCCGGGCCAGGACCTCCGCGCTCTGCTCCGCGTCCAGCCCTTTGGGGATCATCTCCTCCGCCGACGGCGGCTCGATGTCGACGAAGAAGAAGTCGGTCAGGGCGACCACGTCGTTCAGCCGCTTGATCCGCTCCTGGACCAGCGGGACGATCCGGCGGAGCATCGCCCGCGTCTCCTCCGGGCACGGATCGGGCACCAACCCGGCCCGCTGCCAGACGGGGATCAGCCGCTCCAGCAGGTCGTCCTGGGAGAGGTTGCGAATGTAGACCCCGTTCATCCAGTCCAGTTTGTCGTAGGAGAAGATGGCCGGGGCCCGGTTGACGCGGGAGAGGTCGAACCGATCGATCAGTTCCTCGCGGGTGAAGATCTCCTGCTCGTCCCCCTGCCCGGGCGCCCAGCCCAGCAGGGCCAGGAAGTTGAACAGGGCGTCCGGCAGATACCCCTGGTCGCGGAACTCGGTGATGGAGATCGCGCCGTGCCGCTTGGAGAGTTTCTTCCCGTCGGGACCGTTGACCAGCGGGACGTGGCAGTAGGTCGGCGGCTCCCACCCCATCGCCTGGTAGATCAGGATCCGCTTGGGCGTACTGGCGATCCAGTCGTCTCCCCGGATGACGTGGGTGATCTGCATGTAATGGTCGTCCACCACGACCGCCAGGTGGTAGGTGGGGAAGCCGTCGGACTTGAGGAGGATCTGGTCGTCGATGCTAGCGTTTTCGAAGGACAACTCCCCCCGGAGCATGTCGTGGAAGACGGTGCGGCCGGTCAGGGGGACCTTGAGCCGGATGACGTGAGGCTCGTCGGGGGAGATAGCGTCCGGCGGTAGGCTCCGACAGCGGCGGTCGTACATCGTCCGCTGCCCGCGGGCCCTCTGCATCGCCCGCACCCGCTCCAGCCGCTCCGGCGAGCAGTTGCACCGGTAGGCCCACCCCCGCTCGATCAGTTCCTCGGCGACCTCCCGGTACAGGTGCAGCCGTTCGGACTGGAAGTACGGTCCATACGGCCCGCCGACGGCGTACTTCTCGGCGTCCTTCACGCCGGCCCGCTGCAACTCCTCCAGCCCTGGCCCCTCGTCCCAATCCAGCCCCAGCCAACGAAGGCCCTCCATGATCGTCTCGATGGAGCCAGGCTTGAACCGGGTGCGGTCGGTATCCTCGATGCGGAGGATGAACTGCCCGCCCATCTTGCGGGCAAAGAGCCAGTTGAAGATCACCGTGCGGATGTTGCCGATGTGCGGATCGCCGGTCGGACTGGGTGCGAAACGAACGCGAACGGTCATCACCTCACCTCGTGTGTGTGCTTAACCACAGAGACACAGAGGGCATAGAGTTTTCTCCAGTTTTTTCCTCCACAGACAACCCCTCTGTATTCTCTGTGCCTCTGTGGTGTAAATTAGACCGGTTGCATTTTACACGGGGGAACGGAGGGCGTCAAGGGCCGCCACGAATGGAGCACGAATGCACGAATGAGGCGCGGATCTATTCGTGCAGGATCTATTCGTGCGGGATCTATTCGTGCATTCGTGCTCTATTCGTGGACGGCAGCAGCCGGCGCAGGAACTGCCCCGTGTAACTGGTCTCCACCTGCGCCACCTGCTCTGGCGTTCCTTCGGCGACGATCCACCCTCCGGCATCGCCCCCCTCTGGTCCTAGGTCGATGATCCAATCCGCCACCTTGATGATGTCGGGGTGGTGCTCGATGATGACCACCGTGTTGCCGGCGTCCACCAGCCGGTTGAGCACCGCGATCAGTTTGTCCACGTCGGCGGCGTGCAACCCCACGCTGGGCTCGTCCAGCACGTAGAGGGTGCGCCCTGTGGCCTTTTTGGAGAGTTCCCGCGAGAGTTTCACCCGCTGCGCCTCACCGCCGGAGAGGGTCGGTGCGGGCTGGCCCAGGCGGATATAGCCCAGCCCCACGTCCTGCAGGGTCTGCAACTTGCGGCGGATGGTGGGGAAGGCGGAGAAGAACTCCGCCGCCTCGTCCACCGTCATATCCAGCACCTCGGCGATGTTCTTCCCCTTGAAGCGGACCTGGAGGGTCTCCCGGTTGTACCGCCTGCCCTTGCAGACGTCGCAGGGGACGTAGACGTCGGGGAGGAATTGCATCTCGATGCGGAGCGTGCCGTGCCCCTGGCACGCCTCGCAGCGGCCGCCCTTGACGTTGAAGGAGAACCGACCAGGGCGGTAGCCCCGGATGCGGGATTCCGGCAGGGAGGCGAACAGTTCCCGGATCGGGGTGAAGAGGTTGGTGTAGGTGGCCGGGTTGGAGCGGGGCGTGCGGCCGATGGGAGATTGGTCGATGTTGATCACCTTGTCGATGTGCTCCACCCCTTCGATGTCGTCGTGGTCGCCCGCTGGCTCACGGGAGCCGTGGAGGATCTGGGCCAGACGGCGGTAGAGGATGTCCACCAACAGGGTGGACTTGCCGGAGCCGGAGACGCCGGTGATGCAGACGAACATCCCCAGCGGGATGCGGACGTCGATGTTCTTCAGGTTGTGCTCGCGGGCCCCTCGGATGACCAGGAACTTCCCGTTACCGGGCCGTCGCCTTTCGGGGACCGGGATGGAGCGTCGGCCGGAGAGGTAGGCCCCGGTGACGCTCTGAGGGTGGTTCAGGACGTCCTCCAGCGTCCCGGCGACGACCACCTCGCCGCCCTGCTCCCCGGCCCCCGGCCCCAGGTCGATGATCCAGTCGGCTGCGCGGATCATCGATTCGTCGTGCTCGACGACGATGAGGGTGTTCCCCAGGTCGCGCATCCCCATCAGGGTGCGGATCAGGCGGGCGTTGTCCCGCTGGTGCAGACCGATGGTCGGTTCGTCCAGCACGTAGAGGACCCCCGTCAGTTGGGAGCCGATCTGGGTGGCCAGCCGGATGCGCTGAGCCTCCCCACCCGCCAACGTCGCCGCCGTCCGATCCAGCGTCAGGTAGTCCAGCCCCACGTTGACCATGAACTGGAGCCGGTCGCGCACCTCCTTGAGGATGCGCCTCGCAATCAGCCACTCCTTCTCGGTCAGGGGACTGGTCTCAGGTTTCAGGGTTTCAGGTTCCGGGTTCTCCGCCTGAGACTCTGAGACCTGGAACCTGAAGCCGCTCAACTCGTCGATCCACTGGAGGAGGCGGCTCACCGGCCATCGGGTGATCTCGTAGATGTTCTTGCCGGCGACGGTAACGGCGAGGGCCTCGGGGCGGAGTCGAGCGCCGTTGCAGGCCGGGCACGGCTTGCGGCTCATGAACTCCTCGATCTTGGCCCGGATGTAGTCGGAGGAGGTCTCTCGGTACCGCCGCTCCAGGTTCGGGATCACCCCTTCAAAGCGGGTGCGGAAGACGCGGCGGCCGCCGTCCCGCATCACGTAGTGCACCGGGATCTCCTCGTCGCCGCTGCCGTAGAGGATGATGCGCTGCTGGGCGGGGCTCAACTCCCGCCAGGGCCGGTCGGTGGGGATGTCGTAGTACCGGGTCACCGCCTCCAGCATCTGCCAGTAGACCCCGTTCCGGTCGGTGGTGTTCCAGGCCTGGATCGCCCCCTCCTCCAGCGAGAGGTCGGGGTTGGGGACCACCAGGTCGGGGTCCAACTCCAGCCGGGTGCCCAGCCCTTGGCAGGTGGGGCAGGCCCCGTGAGGGCTGTTGAAGGAGAAGGTGCGGGGCTCGATCTCCGGCAGGCTGATCCCACAGACGGGGCAGGCCAGGTGCTCGGAATAGAGCAGGTCGCGGGGCGGGTCGGATGAGACGTCGTTGATGATGACGATGCCGTCCCCCATCTGGAGCGCGGTCTCCACCGAGTCGGTGAGGCGGGAGCGGAAGCCGTCGTCGATCTTCCCGGGGATGATCAGCCGGTCCACCACCGCCTCGATGGTGTGCGTCTTGTACCGGTCCAGAGAGGGAACAGAGCCCTGTGCCCCTATCTCGTCTACGTCCCACACCTCCCCGTCCACCCGGACGCGGACGAAGCCGGCCTTGCGCACCTCGTCGAAGACCGCCTGGTGGTGCCCCTTGCGGTCCTTGACCAGGGGGGCCAGGATCTGAAAGCGGGTACCGGGGGGGAGGGAGAGGATGCCGTCCACGATCTCCTGGGCCGACTGGCGGGTCACCTCCCGGCCGCACTTCGGGCAGTGGGGCACCCCGATGCGGGCGTAGAGGAGGCGGAGGTAGTCGTAGATCTCGGTGACGGTGCCCACGGTGGAGCGGGGGTTGTGGGAGACCCCCCGCTGGTCGATGGAGATGGCCGGGGAGAGCCCTTCGATCTGGTCCACGTCCGGCTTCTCCATCTGCTCGAGGAACTGGCGGGCGTAGGCGGAGAGGGATTCGACGTAGCGGCGCTGGCCCTCGGCGAAGATGGTGTCGAACGCCAGGGACGACTTGCCGGAACCGGAGATGCCGGTGATGACCACCAGCCGGTTCCGGGGGATCTCCACCGTGATGTTCTTCAGGTTATGTTCCCGCGCGCCGCGGACGATGATTTTGTCCTGACCCATTCCTCTCCCCGCCACAGAACGTTTGTTCCCCAGGCATCCGTGTATTTTAACACGAGAGAGGAAAAGGGGCAAAGAAATGTTGTACTGAGGTTTAGACAGGGGTTCGGATACACCTGATCCCCCCGTCGTAAGCAGGCGAGGCTGGCGGGAAATCGGCCTGGCACTGGCTCCTCAGGCTGATGCCAGGCCCGCCGGGAAGGCGAGGTGGGGTGCTTGCGCGAACTCCTCTTCCCGGCGATAATATCGCCCAATTGCGGCATCCAGAACGCTGTCAGAGCAGAGGAGATGTTACGATGCGCAAGAGCCTGCTTTTCGCCCCGCTCTTCCTGGGTTCCCTCGCCCTCTTGGCCCTCTGGGCTGCTCTCGACGACCCGGCCGAGGCAGCCACGGCGCGTGCTCTCGCCGCCAGCCCCGGCGACGTGGTCATCAACGAGGTGGCCTGGATGGGGACGGCGGCCAGTTTTGCCGACGAGTGGATCGAACTCCACAACACCACCGACCGCGATATCGACCTCACGGGATGGACGTTGGCCGCAGGTGATGGCTCGCCGAGCATCAGCCTGAAAGGGGTGATTCCCGCCCATGGGTATTATCTCCTCGAACGGTCCGACGATGGGACCGTGACCGATACTCTGGCCGACCAGATTTACACCGGTTCTCTGAACGACGCGGGCGAGGTCCTCACCCTCACCGATGCGCTGGGCACGGTGATCGATACCGCCAATGGGGACGGCGGCCCTTGGCCCGCGGGAGCCAACAATCCCGATTATACGATGGAACGGATCAACCCCGCCGCGCCCGACACCGACGCCAACTGGTGCACCAACGATGGCCTCACCCGCAACGGTCTCGACGCCGACGGCAATCCCATCAACGGCACGCCCAAAGCCCGGAACTCCTGCTACGCCGCTCCCGGGTTGAGCCTGTCCAAGGTGGGCCCTGAGTCGGCTACGGCGGGCTTCACTCTCACCTACCGTCTGCTCGTCAGCAACACCGGCGCTCTTCCCGCCGCTGCCGTTGTCGTCACCGACCGGTTGCCTGTCGGCCTCGCCTTCGTGACGCAGACCTCCCCCTTCACCTTCACCCGGCCCTCCAGTCGCACCCTGGTCTGGGAGGTGGGAGACCTTCCGACGGGGACCCTTCGCCTCATCACCCTTACCGTCCGCGCCGCACCCGACCTGACCAGCACACTCACCAACGTGGCGACGGCGACGGAGCGGTCCGGCCGCATTGAGACGGCCTCCTGGGCCGTGTCGATCCTTCCCTACGTGCGGCTCTACGCGCTGGAACCGGTCAACTACGGAGGAGGCGGGGAGGCGGCTGCCCTCGTCAACCTCGGTGCGTACACCACCACACTCTCCGGTTGGTGCCTGGACGACAGGCTCGCCTCTCCCAGCCGCACCTGCTTCCCGGTCGGCGCCGAGGTGGGCCCGGGCCGCACCCTCTGGCTGGCTCAGGACGCCGACGGCTTCTACGCCGTCTGGGGATTCGACGCCGACTGGGCGATCACGGCCACGGCGCGGCCTGTGCCGTTGCTGGACGGCTCCTGGCCTGGTTTCACAGACGATGGTGAGGCTGTGTATCTCCTCGACGATGCCGACCGGGTGGTGGACGCGCTCGCTTACGGCTCCGGCTCCGCCGCCGAGGGGTGGACCGGCCCCGCCGTCCCGTATCCTTACGCAGGCTACGGCACAGGCCAGGTCCTCTACCGGAAACTGGATCCGATCACCGGCCTGCCGGTCCCCGACACCGACACCGCCGCCGATTGGGCCCAGGACCCGGACGATCCCACCTATGGGCGGAAACTCCGCTATCCCGGGTGGGACCTGGAGGAGTTCTTTTTCCCCGCCGTGGCGACTCCCACCGCGCCGGTCACGCTCGCCGTCGCCCCCGATGGAGCGCTGGACCTGGTCTCCCGGACCTTAGCCTCGGCCCAGAGGAGCATTCTCATCGAGGCCTACACCTTCGAGAGCGTCCCCCTCTACGAGGTGATCAGCCGCCGCCTTCGGGCTGGCGTGGTCGTGACAGTGCTCTTGGAGGGAGGACCAGCGGGGTGGACCAGCGCGGATCGGAAGACCGAACTGTGGATCGCCCAGCGCATCGACAGCCATCCCAACGGCTCCGTCTATTTCCTCTACGGCGATCCCACTTACGGCGATCCCACGCGCTACCTCTATCAGCACGCCAAGTTTATCGTGGTGGATGGGGAGGTAGCGCTGATTTCTACGGACAACTTCGGCGGTCGGGGGATGCCCTCCGACCGGAAGGACAACGGCACTTACGGCCACCGGGGGTTCGTCGTGGCGGTGCGAAGCCCCGGCGTGGTGGCCCGTCTGGGGGCGATCTTCACCCGCGATTGCGATCCGGCCCACCACGCTGACCTGGTTCCGTACGGCACTGATCCCTTCGTCCTGGACGACCCAGCCTTCGTCCCGCTGCCGGAGTCGGATTGGACCACCTATACTGCTCCTTTCACCGCCGCGGTGACGGCGACGGCGACCGACTTTACGGTGGTCCAGGCCCCGGAGAACGCGCTACGGGATCGGGACGCGCTCCTGGGGCTCTTCCTGCGCGCCGGGCCGGGGGATACCATCGCCGGGATGCAACTGAACGAGCCGTACACCTGGACCGATGGGGTGGGGGACGTGGGCCTCAACCCCCGCCTCCAGGCGTTGGTGACGGCGGCGCGGCAAGGTGCTTCGGTCCGCCTACTCCTCGATGAATACTACGACGACGGGGACAACACGGAGACCTGTCGGCTCCTCAACGGGATCGCTGATGTGGAGGGTATCGATCTCGTCTGCCGACTCGGCAATGTCGCCGGGCTGGGTGTCCACGCCAAGGCGTTCTTCGTCGCCTTAGGGGAGGAGCGGTGGGTCCATTTGGGTAGCATCAACGGCACCGAGAACTCCAACAAGCGCAATCGAGAGGTGGCGGTCCAGTTCCGCTCACCTGCGGCCTACGCTCGGGCGATGGAGGTCTTCGACTATGACTGGAACCAGGCCCACGGTCCCCTCATCCACCGCGTTTTCCTGCCGCTGGGGGCGCGCGACCATGTACCACCGGCCGACTATCCGTTGATCAGCGAGGTCCTCATCAACCCCTCCGGCAACGACGCCGGGTACGAGTGGGTCGAGTTGTACAATCCTGGCCCTGCCGTCCCCATCGGCGGGTGGACCCTGGGGGATGCGGTGGCGGAGGGTGACTACGGCGACGGGCGGTACGCCTTCCCGGCGGGAGCGCAGATGCTTCCCGGTCAGGCGATCGTCGTGGCCGCCTGCGCGACCAACTTCGCGACGGAATACGGCCGCAACCCCGACTACGAGTGGGTGGGCTGCGATCCAGCAGTGCCCGATCTCGCACCGGTGGGTTCCTGGGAGGGGTTCGGTATGGCGTTGGGGAACGCTCAGGACGAGGTGTTGCTCCTGCGGGCGGACGGCTCCCAGGTGGACAGCGTGGCCTGGGGTGGAGACGTCCGCGTCGACGTGGTGCCGTATCCCCTCGATGTGGGTGACACGTTCCCCTTTGGGGCCACCCTCAAGCGGTATCCACCCAATGTCGACCGAAACGACTGTTCGCGGGATTTCTACGTCAGTTGGGATCCCTCGCCGGGGAACGTGGCGGGGCCGTGATGTGCGCGTGTGTCCTCGTTCCCCGGCTGTTTCGCATTGGGAACCGATCGGTGCGACGCACCCCCAAGCCGCTTGGCTCCTGCGTCAATTGTGCCCGGAATGTAGGGAGTGCCGCGCTGTCCCGGTCGGGGATGCATCGCACCCGCCCTGGCGGAACGGTCTTTAGCCTGGACCGTTTCCCCCTCTGTGTTCCTCTGCAACCCCCGTCAGGGCACCGATATCAGCGGGAAGGAGTAAATCGTCGTCAGGCGTTCCTCCTCGGTCCCTTCGGTGTACCCGAAGAGCACGTTTTCCCCCTCCGGGCACCAGATCGGCCCCCAGGCGGCGCTGGAGTAGAAGGCCGCGCTCTCCGTCAGGCCGGGGGCATACCACCACAGGCCACCGCCGTCCTCCCCGCGGGCCTCGAAGAAGAGCGGCCAGCCCTCTCCCTCCGGCAGTTCCGTCCCTGGGGGCAGGATCCACAGGTCCCACATCGGCCATCCATCCGTATACCAGACGGGATTTACGGCGGTCAATCCCTCCGTTCCGGGGACCATCCACGGCGTGCCGCCGTCGTCGAGCGGGATGACCCAGAGGCCGCCTTCGGTCCCGTACTCCCCCTCCCCGTACCCTGCCGCCGCCAGCATCGATCCGTCTGGACTCCATACCGGGTACATCCACGGGACGAAGTGGGTGTCGGTGATGACGGCCTGGGGATCGCCGTCGGCGGAGATCACCCACAACTCGGCCGAGTCCCCAGGCTGCTCGCTGCGGAGGTAGGCGATGGAGTTTCCATCGGGGGACCACACCGGATGGGTGAAGTCGCCCTCCCCGGAGGTCAACTGGGTCAACTCGCTCCCGTCAGGATGGGCTTTGAAGACGTGGCTCCTAGAAGGTGCGCCGATCTCGCCCTGGAAGAGCAGCCACTCCCCGTCGGGGGACCAATAGGGGGTGCCGTATAGCGATCCGTCGGGGAGCATGAAGTAGGAGACGATCGAGCCGTCTTCCAAGTTGGCCGTGCCGATCTCAAAACCTGTGTTGTAGGCGATGAGATTCTCGTATGGATGGAGGTCCATCCACCACGTGTCCTCCGGCCAGAGTGGCTCCAGGAAGGACCCGGCCTCCCGGTCGTAGAGCACGTATCCTTTGTCCGCGCTTTCACGGTAGTAGAAATAGGCTAGGTACTGACCGTCAGGCGAGCATTGAGGATGACTGGCGTATCCTGTCTGGGTGATCCACGAGGGCTCGCCGAACGCTGGCAGCACCGTGTTCAGATTCCCGTCGGCGGCCATCCCCCACCGGATCTGCTCCTGGAGCGACATCGGTCTTGGCTGTCCCGGAGGGCCTTCTGGCGGGACCTCCACTTCCTCCCCTGCCTTCACCTCCACCTCTGTTCCCGCCGCGCTGACCACGACGGTGCCTTCCCGTACCGAGATGACCGTTCCACCCTCGGGTGTGGTGCGGACGCTGAACCGGGTCCCCCGCACCGAGGCCACCGCTGTGGGGGTCTCCACCTGGAACGTCTCCCCCGGCCCCAGCCCCTCTACATTGACCCATACCTGCCCGTCTTCCAGGTTCAGTTGGACCGTGTCGGGGTCGGGCTGGGCGAGGGTGAAGATGGTGTTGGGGGCCACCCGCACCAGGCTCTCCTCGAGCCCTACTCGGGCGGTGGAGGCCTCCTTCGCCCACACCTCACCGCCCAGGTAGATGGTCATATCCACCTGAGCGTCGATCCAGGTCTCCTCTGGCAACGCGTGGGCATCCACCTCGTTGACCACATCGACGATGGTTGCCCTCGGGCCCTCCGGTGGAGGCGGCTCCGTCGGCGGGGCCGTCGCCTCCGCTGTCCGCTCGGCGGGCGGGGGGGCGGTTGTCGTTGCCCCTCCTCCGCAGCCTGCCAGCAACGTCGCCAGCAGGGCAATCACCATTACCCATTGTCTTTTCATCTTATTCCCCCTTTATACTGACAGAACTTACCGTTCTCACCACGGAGGACCCAGGGGTTTCTCTGTGTCTCGGTGGTGGGAGTCCGGGACTAGCCTCGTAGCCCCAGCAGCCGCACGACTCGCAGCGGCTCCGATTTACCCCGCGCCGCGAAGGGCGGGATGGTCTCGTCCACCAGCACGAGGTCGCGCACCTTCTCATAAAGGTCGGCACTGAGAAGGATGGTGACCTCCTCCGGTACCTCCCCGCCCGATGGACGGGGGATCCTCATCGCTACCTTGCAGTGGGCTTCGATGCGGGCCGCCGTGTTGATCGGGTCGCCGATGACGGAATACTCCACCCGACGTCCCCGCCCCACGATCGCGTCCACCACCGGCCCGCAGTGGATTCCGATCCCCATCCGCAGTGGGCGCTGGTCCCGCAGAGGCCAGATGGCCTGTAGGGGTTGGGTCGCCTGTGCCATCCGGACCGCCGCCCGCACCGCTCGCAGCGCGTAGTCGGGGAGGGGCTCCGGGAGTCCGAAGAGGATCATCAGCCCGTCTCCCACCACGTCGTAGATGACCCCTCCTTCGGCGAATACCGCCTCCGTCATCGCGTCCAGGTAGGCGGTGAGGAAACGGACCATCTCCGCGATCCGGCCCTGGCGCATCAGGGTCTCGGTGGCATTGGTGAAGCCGCGGATATCGGCGAAGAGCACGGCGGCCTCCTTCTGAGGGCGGTCGGCCTGCAGGAGTGTCTCCCAGTTGTCCAGGACGGCCCGGAGCCGCTCGGGAGACATCACGCCAGCGAACCGCCGCCGGAGTTGCCGTTTCTCCCGCTCGGCGAGGATCGCCCGCTCCGCCGTTGCCGCCCCGCCCACCGCCACCGCCGTCGCCACAGGCGCGACCAGTGGCAGGAGCAGGTCGGCCTGGATGAACAGGAGGATGCCTGCGACCAGGTAGGCAGCGACGCACCCCAGCAGCACCGCTATCCCCAGGCCAGGGCGGCGCAGGTTGGCCAGGGCCAACGCCGCCAGCCCGGCCGCTGCTACCGCTGCCAGGGGGAACCGTTCGGGCGGACGGTGCAGCCAGTCCCTGGTCAGAAGCGTATCCACCGCGTTGGCCTGGATCTCCACCCCGGGCATCCCGGCGGCTCCCCCAAAGGGGACCGGGTGTCGGTCCTGCTCCAACTGCGTCGTGTAGCCGACTAAGACGATGCTGTCCCGAAAGGTCTCCGGCGCTATCTCTCCCGACCAGACCTGATACAGCGGGACCGTTCGGAAGGTCCCCTCCGGACCGCGGAAGTGGATCGGGAGGCTGCCGTCGTTCCCCAGGTCCGCTTTAGGGATGTCGATGGGGCCTCCGGCGTAGAGGGCGGCGACGACGAGGGCGAAGGAGGGATAGAGACGTCCTCCCCAGGGGTAGAGGGGGAGCAATCGGCGGACGGAGCCGTCGGCGTCGGTGGGGAAGTTGACCAGGCCGACCCCGGCGGCGGCCTCGGACAGGGTGGGGAGGGGAGGGCTGAGGGTAGTGGCCCCGTACTGCCCCGTCACCGCCTGGGAGAGGTGGGCTGCCAGGACGACGGTTCCCGCATCTGCGATCGCTCGCGCCAGCGCTTCGTCGCCCCCCTCGTCCCAGCCAGGGGTGTCGAAGACCACGTCCAGCCCGATGACCCGGGGGTTCCCCGCATCGATCCGCTCGACCAGTTCGGCCCACCGGGCGCGGGGCCAGGTGCGGATGTTCTCCCCTCGCAGGTCCCCCAGCATTTGGAAGGAGGCCTCGTCGAGGGCGACGAGCACGATAGGAGTGTGGGGGGCCTCCGGCCCGCGCAGCCGGAAGCGGAGGTCTATCGTCCATCCCTCGGCCCGGTCGGCCCAACCGGGGACCAATCCCTGCAGGAGTACGGCGCCGAGCAGCACGAGGGTGGGGATCACCCATTGGCGAGCGCGGATCAGTCGTTTTGGTCTCACCTCTCCTCCAGATGAGGCAGTGGTGGGGAAGTGACTCACCGTGGACATTGTACCACCGAGAGGCGAGGAATACAATTGTAACCGTTTGGTGGACCGTAATGCCCCCGGTGGCCGGAGGCCGTGGCTGCAGATGGCGGAGCCACCCTTCGGGGGCTCTGATCCCGTTGGGCGAGGAGAGCCCCGCGAAGGCCAGGCTTCGCTGCTGGCTAGCCTGCGACTTGAGTCGCCAGTGGACCCGCGCTTGCGGATCTGGGCAAGTCGTGGTATAGTATAGGCGTCCCTGCTGTGTCCGTGATCGCCGACAGGGGTTTGAGCCAACACCTATAGTAACGGGGGCTGGCTCTTCAGTAGGGGATGCGATAGCCTTCGGGCAAGGCAGAACCGCTGAGCAGGCTCCCACCTGAGCGGACAGGTTCAAACCGAATCGGCACACGACACAGCGGGGGGCGAAATCGAGGCCGCCGGTGGGACCGGCGGCTTTTTTCGTCCTGGGCTTCGGACAGAGTTCGGATATGTGCTGATTTCCATCACGGAGGCGTGGGGGGCGCAGAGTAGGACTCTCTGCACCCTCCGCGCCTCTGTGGTTTGGAGAGAAAGCGATCGCCCTGCGGTTTCGCGGTTTCCGTCGGTTTGACTTTGCGGCCCAGGAGGGTATAATGGGTCTGGATCACCATATCGCGGGAGGTGTAGCGTGCAGCGAGACCGGCTGGCCCTGATCGGCATCCTCGTGCTTCAGATCGTGGCGGTCATCCTGTATCCGCCAGCCTTCTTCCAGAGAGCCCCCCAGGCGATCGTGTTGCCCCCTGCTTTCCTCATCCTCTTCGTGCTGGCGCTCATCGGGATGAACACCGGGGTTCTCACCCCCACGGCAGGCCGCTCCTCTCTGGTCTTCGTTCAGGGGGTCAACATCGTCGTCCGCCTGATGATGCTCTTCGCCAACCTGAAGACGCCCGCGGGGGATTGGGACGTGACGCTGATCGTCCTGCTTCTTGTGGCGATCGCTCTTTCCTGGGCGACCATCTTGTGGATGGAGAAACGGCAGCCACGCTTCTTGTTGCTCCGCCAGCAGTCGATGGGTTAGCCCTTTTTTTGACTTTTTTGTCGACTTACTGTACCATAGGTTCTGTAGCCGACAACGCTCCCGACAACACAGCAAAGGAGGCAGACCATGTATCACCGTATCATCATCGCAGGGCATCTCGGGCGGGATCCGGAGATGCGGTACACTCCCAACGGCACGCCCGTGACCACGTTCACGATGGCGAGCAACTACCGTTGGGTAGATCAGGAGGGGCAGCAGCGGGAGGAGACCATCTGGTTCCGCGTCTCCACCTTCGGGCGGCTGGCCGAGACCTGCAACCAGTATCTGAGCAAGGGGCGAGCCGTCCTGGTCGAGGGCCGTCTGCGCCCCGACGATAGCGGCAATCCCCGCATCTGGGTGGGCAACGACGGGGTCGCGCGGGCCAACTTTGAGGTCCTGGCCACCACTGTTCGCTTCCTGGGCCGCGCCGGAGAGGCCGCCCCGCTCGAGGAGCCCGAAGAGCGACCGGTGGTGGAGGACGAAGAGGAGATCCCCTTCTAACCTGGGCACCTCCCAACCTGGAGGCCCCTGGGGGATCTATCCACTCCGTGGCGAATCCAAGGCACCCCGAAGGGGGTGCCTTTTTGCTGGAGCCATCCCTTGCCGTTCCGTTCCCTTTCCCGGCTTGTGTCCACTATCCTGATCGGGCTGGCAGTGCTGGCCTGCAACGCGCCGACTCCCACCCTCCTTCCCACTCCGACGCCTTCGCCCACCTTGCCCCCTACACCCACCTTCACCCCGGAGCCGGTTGACACCGGTTGGACTTCCCTCCAGCCGGGCATCGCGCTGCGTCGTATCGGAGTCGCCACCGGCGACGTGGTCGAACAGGTGTGGATTGCCCGCCTCGATCCCTCCCTGTTCCGGTTCCGCGTGCTGTACACCCCGGGCACCGGCAGGAGAGTCCTGGAGTGGGCTGCGGAGGGAACCGACGGGGAGCCGATCCTGGTGGTCAACGGCGGATACTTCACCCCCGAGTACCGCGCTACGGGCCTGGTGGTCAGTGGGGGACAGGCTTACGGTGTCTCCTACGGGGATTTCGCCGGGATGTTCGCCGTGCTGCCCGGGGGGCGGGTGGAGGTGCGCTGGCTGGCGGCGAACCCCTACGATCCGAACGAGATGCTCCTGGAGGCGGTCCAGTCGTTCCCGGTGCTGGTCAAACCCGGAGGGGGCGTTGGCTTCCCACCCGATCCCCAGGACCTCCCTGCCCGGCGCACCGTCGTAGCGCAGGATGCAGGGGGTCGGATCCTCTTCATTGTCGCCACCGAGGGGTACCTGACCCTGCACGAACTCTCCCGCTGGCTGGCAGGGTCCGACCTGGGGATCGACGTGGCGCTGAACCTGGACGGCGGGCAGTCCACTGGCCTTTTCCTGGCGGTGGGCGGTACCCGCGTGGAGGTAGATTCGCTGGTGCCGGTGCCGGTGGTGGTCGCGGTGGAGGAGCGGGAGTGATTCTCTACAGCGTGGGGATGAGGAGCAGCCCGATCAGGCTGATCAGGAGTCCGAGGTGGAGAAGACAGTTCACATCCGCCATCCAGCCGATCACCGGCCAGCGGGGGAGCAACTGGACCAGGAAGTTCAGCAGGATCAGGCCGATCCCGATCAGCGTCGGCAGCGCAGGCACGCGGGCCAGAAAGTCGCTCGTCCGTTTCAGCCACTCTCCGAGCATCGCTCTCTCCCCCTATGCCTCGCCTGGCTGTTCCTCGACCGGCTTCAGGTAGCCGTGGGCGCGGAACCAAGCCACCGTGTCCCGGCAGGTCTCCTCGAAGGGGCGGGGTTCCGGTAGCCCCAGTTCCTGACGGGCGCGGGAGGTGTCCAACGGTTGCCAGTGTCGAATCGCCTGCATCTGACCGGCGGCTGGCAGGCCGAGCCGGTGGCCGATGCGTCCCATCCATTCGATGAGGCCGGTGGGCAGAGTGCGGCGAGGTGGGGGGACGGAGGCGGCCTCGGCCATAATCGCCACCATATCACGGATGGTCATGTTGTGCCCGCCGACGATGTACCTCCGGCCGGGGCGACCCCGCTCCGCCGCCAGCACGTGGCCCACCGCCAGATCCCGCCCGTCCACCACGTTCAGCCGACCCTCTACGACCCAACGCAGTTGCCGTTTGGCCACCATCAGCAGCAGGCTCGATGTGGTGGGCTTCACGTCCCCCGGGCCGATGACCGCGCTAGGGATGACGACGACGACCGGCAATCCCTCCGCGTTGGCGCGTAAGGCTTCCATCTCCATTGCCCACTTGGCTTCGAAGTACGGCAGCCGCACCGAGCCGGGGAGGTACAGGTCGTCCTCATTCGCCCATCGCCCCGGCTCCTTCGGGGGACCGACCGTGGAGAGGCTGCTGGTGTAGACGATCCGTTTGACCCCTGCCGTCGCTGCGGCCGAGAGGAGGTTGCGCATCCCCGTCACCCCGTGCCGGACCGCCTCCCAGGGGTCGACTGCCTTGCGGGGGTAGTAGGCGGCGGCGTGGAAGAGGAGGGGACATCCACGGAAAGCCGGGATGAGCGATGCGGGGTCGTTCAGGTCGGCCTGGACCCACTCGATCTGATCGGCCACGTCCTCCAGCGCGCCGACGGCGTTGGGACGGCGTCGGACCGCGCGGACGATCCAGCCGCGGGCAAGGGCGGCGCGGGCGATCTGCCCGCCGATGAACCCCGTTGCTCCGACTACACAGCAGCGGATGGTCGCCACAGGGAATCCTCCCTACGGTGTGGGCGTCGGGCCAAGGGGTTGGTAATCAGCCCCCAGGACCACTACAATGTCCGCCCCGGCTTGCCCGTTCGGGACCACTACCATCGCCGTCGGAGGCAGGTTCAGCAGTTGCGCGATGGTCCGAGCGGTCTGTTCTTTGCCGGTGTAGACGTAGATCCGGGTTTCAGCATAGTCGAACCGGTCGGCGTTGGTCTCGTTGATCACGTTGATCCCATGGCCGCGGAGGAACTCTCCGGTGGAATGCGCCAGCCCCGCTGTACCGGTCCCGTTCTGTACCTCCACCGTGGCCGCCTCCCGGGTCAGTTGGACCGCCAGATCCTCGTCCGGAGACGGCGTCACCTGGACCACGAAGACGGAATCCCTCACCTCCCGCACACAATCCCGGATCGGGACGAGCACCTGTTGGCCGTCGGGGGTGGTCCAGAACATGGTGCATTCCTCACTGATGACCGCCGTGCGGATGTTCTCCTCGGGGATCTGGGTCGCCAGGTAGGCCAGGCTGACGATCTCGTCCAGTTGCAGGTCGGTCTTGACGGAGTCGTTGAGCGTGACCCACAGTTGGGGGGCCTGGGAGACCAGTTGGGGCAGGAGGTCGAGTCGGGTGACCTTTTCCAGGATGGCGCGCATCACCTGCTGTTGCCGCCGGGCCCGGTCGAAATCCCCTCCCGGGGAGTGGCGGGTACGGGCGTACTTCAAGGCCAGTTCGCCGTCCATATGGACCCATCCTGCCGGGATGTAGAGCGGGTCGTAGCCATAGGGATCGGCCGGGTCGCTGGAGGGGTAGGTGGGGTCGTTGATCTCCTCTTCGACGTAGATGTCGATCCCGCCGATTTGGTCCACCAGTTTAACGAAGGCCTGGAAGTTCAGCCGGACATAGTGGTGGACAGGGATCCCCAGGTTGTATTCGACGGTGCGCATCGCCAGGGCGGGCCCTCCCCCAGGGTAATCGTACAGGTCGCCCAGGTAGTGGGCGGTGTTGATGCGCCCTTCGCCGTAGCCGGGGATCGGGACCCAGAGGTCGCGGGGAATGGAAAGCACCCCTCCGGTCTTAGTCAGCGGGTCGATGGTCAGGATGATCATCGTGTCGGTGCGCCACGGTCCTTCCTGATTTTGCCGCTCGTCGATCCCCAGCAGGAGCACGTTGACCCGCTCTGTGCCCTCCCACGGCTTCAGCGTGATCTCGGGCAGCGCTCCGGGGTTCTCCTCCTGACTGCCGCCGAAGACAGAGGGAAGGATGGTGGAGCCGGCGACCAGGTCTTTCACTTGAAGGAAAAGAATGTAGCCAACGCCCGCGGAGACGATGAGGAAGAGGACAAGCAGGCTGACGAAGAAGGCGACCTCGTTGCGGCGGTGGCTTTTCCCGGTGTTCCTACGTGCCATAGGTGTGTTCCTCCCGATCCCAACGTACCACAAACCCGCCTGAGGCGGGCAGGGGGATTATAACATGTTTGGTCGGGAGGGCAAAACGGTGGGCAAAGCGGGACCTCCGCGATATAATGGGGAAAGGAGGTGGGGAGATATGGAGAGAGGTGCAGGCTTGGACGATCAGGCGGCGGATCGTGTGGACTTATCGGATCGGCGGTGGGAGGACAGGAGAGAGTTTATCACAGCGATGGCGCATCTCTACCGGGGGGAGATCAGCCGGGCCAACACGTGGCGCACCCGCCTGGACGCGACGACCAACTGGGCGGTGGTCACCGTAGCCGGTGTGTTCACCGTCGCCTTCAGTTCCGCCCAACATCCCCACTTCGTGCTCCTTCTGGCGCTCCTGCTGGTGCTCACCTTTCTGAACATCGAGGCGCGCCGCTACCGCTACTACCTGCTCTGGTCCTACCGGGTCCATCTCTTGGAGACCGACTTCTTCGCCCCGCTTCTCGTCTCTCCTTCCCGGCCGGCCTCCGACTGGGCGGACCACTTGGCGGAGAGCCTGCTACATCCCTCCTTCCCGATGGCGTACTGGGATGCGATCGGGCGGCGGTTCCGGCGAAACTACGTCTGGCTGGTCACGCTTCTGGTGCTCAGTTGGTCGGCGAAGTTGTTCCTTCACCCGGTCCCCACGCGGGATTGGGAGACGGTGCTGGCGAGGGCTGCCGTGGGTCCTGTTGAGGGGATGGTGGTGATCGCCGCAGTCGGTTTGGTGTGTGGTGGGTTGGTCGGGGTGTCGATCGCGTCCCTCCTGCTGCCCGCCTGGGGAAGGGGCCTCCCAGAGGTGGTCCGCCGGATCCAGAAGAGGGCAGGGCCCCTGATGCCGGGGCCGAAGCCCCGCGAGCGGCTGGCGACAATCATCACCAGCCATGGCCAGGAGATGGCCCGGCGGATCATGGAGGAGCTCCAGCGGGGAGTGACCGCCCTGACGGGGACCGGGATGTACACCGGCGAGGTGCGGGATGTCCTCCTGTGCGCCGTGACCGATGTCCAGGTTCCATATCTGGAAGAGATCGCCCGCCAGACCGATCCGGGATCCTTCGTCGTCGTCAGCCCGGCGGAGGAGGTGCGAGGGAAGGGGTTCCGTCCCTTCGAGCCTCCCAGTTAGTCAAGATACAGGGGGCAGGCGCAAGGGCGCCCTTGTGCCCTGGAACCCGCTCAGTACTTCCGCACCAACGCCCGGTACGCCGTGGGCTGGCGGCATTGGAGGATCTGCGATTCCTCCCGCACCCGTCGTACGTCGTCCAGGTCGATCTTCGCTACGGCGTACCCCTCGGTGGGCTCGTCCATCGCTGCCAGAACCCGGCCCTCCGGGCTGATGATGGCGCTTTGGCCGAAGAAGGTGTAGGAAGGCTCCTCTCCTATTCGGTTGGCCGCGGCGACGAAGACCGCGTTCTCGTAGGCTCGGGTCAGGAGATACGCCTTCCACTCAGCCACGTTCGGCTGCTCCCAGTTGGCGAGCACCGCCAGCAGCTCCGCGCCCTCCAGCACCAGACTCCGCGCCACCTCCGGGAAGGCCAGGTCCCATCCGACCATCAACCCGACCGTCCCGAAGTCGGCCTCGAAGGGGAGGATGCGATATCCCGCCCGGAAGGCCATCCGCTCCTCGCCCCGCAGATGGACCTTGTGGTACTGCCCGATGACCTCCCCGTCGGGTCCTACCAGAACGGCGGCGTTGTAGAGGATGCTTTCCACTCGCTCCTTCGTCACCATCCCGAAGGCCACGTGAACCCCAT
>DUEL01000165.1 GCA_011192125.1 Thermoflexia bacterium | reverse complement strand
GGATAGAGTCGGGACGCCATGGTGGAAACACCTCCCGAGGGGATGGTTTTAGATACCCTAATTTTACCTCGGGGGCGCCCCGTTTCATATTGTCAACGTGCTAGCCGTTCAACTGCGTAAGTCCTGATAGTAAATGTACTGGGAGTTATCGACTTGCGCGAAGTCGATGGTCGTGTCGGTGGAGGTGCCATCGCCACCACTGCCACTGGTTGTCACCTCGGCCATCTTGACGGAAAAGACCGAGAAGTTCGTGCGGCGCAGGGTGATCGTTCCGTCGCCAGCACCGTAGTCGTCGTACCAATGGACGGTCACACTGACCACCGTCGAGCCGTGGGGCAGAAAGACGGGAGCGTTGAATTCGTCGACGCTCCCCGTCACGGTCCTGACAATGGAGCCGACGTTGTAGGTGTCGGCGGAAAAGTTGTCCTGGGGGACGAAAGCCGCGGCCGGGATGGAGATGTAACTGGTAATGGGCTTCCATGTGAGTAACCCGTTCACGTGGGCGTTGCCTTCGGAGTAGACGCCGTAGCCGTTCGGGGAGTTGGTCTTCCCATACACCCCCCAGGTAGCGCCGGAGGTAGCGGTGGCCTCGCCGAACACGCCGTTCATCGGTGCCCGGCCTCCCACGCCGGTTCCGACCGTGCTGTTGCTCTCACCATACACGCCATAGGAGGTGGCGCTACCGGTGTCGGAGGCGAGGCCGTAGACACCGTAGGGTGTGCCGGTGCTGCCGGTCGTCTCTCCTTGCACGCCGACATAGGCACCCTTTCCGTATACGCCGTAGCCCGACGAACTGAGACTATGGCCATACACGCCGTAGGTTGTTCCGCTGCTAGCGCTGGCCCGGCCCAGCACGCCGGTGCCGCTCGTACTCTGGCTCCAACCGTACACGCCGATGTTGATGCCACTGGAGTGGGTAGCGAAGCCCAGCACGCCGGTGCCGTACGTGGCGTCGCTTCGACCATACACACCGTAGTCAGAACCAGAGGCGTCCACGCCGATGCTCCCCCCAGAGAGGTTCAGGATCGTGCCGCTGCTGCCCTGTATAGTAGCCCCGGGCCGCAGGCTGAGGGCATAGGGCGCCGGATTGAGGGACACCCTCGGATTGAGAGGGGTGTAGCCGCCATCCCCTGAGCACTTGACATAGACCCCCAGGTACAGCGCATCCCCTTTGAACTGGTCGCCGAAGTCCAGTTCCACCGTGAACAGTCCCTCGCTGACCGAGATGCCGGTCTTCGTCAGAGTCGCTCCCACCTGGTTCCCCCCACTGACTGCGTCGAACAGGGCGAACTGGAAGTCGCAGGTATCGTTCACGGGATTGCCGTTCTTCTGGAGCCGGCCCTGGTAGGTGAAGGCAGTGCCGATCGCTGCCTGCGCGCTCACGCCCCCCTGCGGACCTGGCCCTTGGGCGCGGGAAGAGCCCGTACCCAGAATCAACAAGACCGCTACCAACAGACTGCCGACAAAGATCAACCTGTGTTTCATCTCCCACCTCCTCTGCGCTATCGTTGCCCTCATAACGCAAACCCGTATTCCCTAACGGTTCTTCAACACCAGTGGCAGGTAGACTCTGTACCCACCCGCCTCTCCGCCCCAGAACCCACCGACCAGTGTGTAACCGCCGCCCGTCATCGCCGCACCCGCGTCCGGCTGGCCGACAGTCCCTCCCAGCGTGTAGTCTCCTCCACTGCTAAACGTGTAGCCTCCATTGTCCACCGTGTACCAGGAGAGATCGTAGCCGCCGCCCGACTGGGCGAGGACCACCCCGGCAACGACCAGGAACAGGACAGCAACGCCCACGATTGTCAGAGCCATCCTCATTTTCCACCTCCTTTGTGTTCCCGACGCTGGATCACCCAGATCAGCCCCAAGCCGCCCAATTGTTCGCTCCACCGCCCACGGTGCCGTAGTTATCGGTCACACGGTTGGCAAATCCCCCCTCACCACCCCCTCCGATAACGGCACCTATCACGCCTGACGTCACGCTGTTGGCACTGAGCCCCCCCGATCACGTCGGGCGCTCCAGAGGTCGGCACCAGCCGCAGGGCGGCCGTACCGCTCACCCCCAGGGTCAGGGTCACGCCATCAGTGGTGCCCAGAAAGTGCGTGGCCGGGCTGATGCCGCTGTTGCCACTCAGTTTCCAATAGCGACCGTCGGTGTAACCGGTGTCCAGGCTTAGGGTCACGTCGCCCGAGGCACCGCCACCACTCAGCCCCGTCCCGGCGACGACTCCGGTGATGTCACCGCTCCCACCGCCGCTGCCCACATCGTCGACGCCGCACACCCAGGCCGTGCCGTTCCACTCGGGGATCTCGCCGTTGGCGCAGAAAAGGCCACCCAGAGCATCGTCGTCAACCCCGTCGGTGAAGCCGGCCGGCACGCCGGTCAGCCCACTCCAGGGAGCCCGCTTCGCGTAAAGGGCGTAGGGTGCCGGGTTGAGGGGGACCCTGGGGCGCAGGGTAGTGTAGACGGTATCCCCCGAGCACTTGACAAGTATCTCCAGATAGCGAGCGTCGCCGTTGAACTGATCGCCGAAGTCCAGTTCCACGGTGAACAGCCCCTCGTTGACCGAAACGCCACCCTTGGTCAGGGTCGTCCCCACTGGCTCCCTCCGCTGGCTGCGTCGAACAGGGCGAACTGGAAGTCGCAAGTGCTGTTCACGGGATTGCCGTCCTTCTGGAGCCGGCCCTGGTAGGTGAAAGTGGTGCCAACCGCTGCCTGAACACTCACCTCCCCCCACGGCTCCGGACCCTGGGCCTGTGAGACGCTCACCACCAGAACCAGCAGTCCTACCGCCAACAGAACGCTGAAGAGAATGAACACTCTCCTCATCATCCTTCACTTCCTTCGATCTCTTGTACTCCACACATCCCGTTCCTCTCCTATCTCAAGCCCGATCTGGGCTGCGGCGTGCCGTCCCGTCCCCCGGTCCTTCGTTCAATGAAATCGAGCAACCCCTCCAACGAATGCACATACCGCACCTCGCCGCTCTGGATATGCTGCACTCTGACCAACCAGCCTGATCGGTCGGACGCATCCTGCCAGACCCGCACGACGAAGGTGTGATAGCGCACTGGCAACACTCGTATTGTCTCATCCATCAACTGTTGAAGATCAGGGAAAACCCCCGCCCAGGTACGACAGTCCCCACACCACCAAGACGGCCGTCGCATACGCCCCGGCATCCAACCACCTGCCGGGCGGCCTGTTCGGACATCAGTATACGAAGGGAGTATCTCTGAGGTGTCTCTGAGGAGAGAGAAAACGGGGATACTATCCCGCCACTTTCAGCGGGAGGTTATCGATCCACTATTGGGAAGCGCGCCTGGTATGGCGGGTGAGGAGGTGATGACCGGCGCGGCGCAGGGCGG
>DUEL01000164.1 GCA_011192125.1 Thermoflexia bacterium | reverse complement strand
TTGTCGTCGGTGTCCTGACCGTTCCCCGCCTCTCCGCCGGGCCGTCGTTCCAGCGATTTGTCATTCTCCAGCGCGGGGGCCGGTTCTCCCTCCGCCAGTTCCGGCTTATCCCCCCATCCGATCCGATCCGCCACCCCGCCAGCGGGATCCCACAGGGTCAACCCGCCGAAGCGGGTGTTGAGGGGTTGGTCGAACTCACCGTCGGGCACGGCTCCCACGTCGATGCCCGCCCGAACGAGGAGGAAGTGACCGTGTGGGGGAATGGCGGAGGGCTCGTCCCACGCGTAGATCAGCACCTCTTCCGCGTCGGGGGAGAGGCGGTAGGTCAGGCGGTACCCCTCCAGGTCGAACGGCTCCTCCGTGGCGTTGTACAGTTCGATGAACTCGTAATTGTTGTTGCCGGTCGCCCCGGCCATCACCTCGCTGATGACCAACGGGGTGCGGGCGACCGGGGTAGAGGTCGGTGTAGGACCTTCGATCGTCGGCGTGGGGCGGATGCACCCGGCCATCAGGCCGAGGAGCAAAAGCCCCACGAGCGGTATGGTGTGGTAGCGCATCATCACCTCCAGGTCTACGGGGAGGATTATACATCTGGGAAGGGAGAGGGACAAGCAGGCGCTGATCAGGGTGTTCGGGGGAGCATCGCGCCTGCCCGCTTCTAGAGTGGAATACCTCCCAAAGTGGAGTAACTGGCCCCCCCGGCCGATCGGGGTATAATCGAGGCGGAGGCTTCGGTGAGAGACGACCTGACCGTGATATACGTAGCGCAGGGGCTGACGCGGGCCCACGTCGTCAAGGGATACCTGGAGGAACACGGCCTCCCGGTCGTGTTGCAGTACGAGAGCGCCGGACCGGCCATCGGCATCACGCTGGACGGGCTGGGGGAGGTCCGGCTGCTGGTCCCGACCCGGTTGGCGCGGTGGGCTCGCCGGTTGCTGCTACGGCAACGGAGGCGGCTCCCCTACTGGCGACACCGGCGGACGGTCAGGAAGAGGTGGATGCGCCGTCTAAGTTGAACCACGGGGCCTGCGGATCCAGCCACTGGAGGCCGTCCACGCTGATACCCCCCACCCAGACCTCCCAGTGGAGGTGGGCGCCAGTGGAGAGGCCGGTGTTCCCCACGCGACCGATGACGTCCCCTGCCTGCACCTCCTGCCCGACGGTGACTTCGATGGACGAGAGGTGCCAGTAGCCGGTAAGTACCCCCCACCCGTGGTCGATGACGACGGCGTTGCCGCGGATCGTCAGCGGCTCAGCCAGGACCACTGTCCCGGCGGCCGGGGCGCGGACCGGCGTGCCCCGGCCGGCGTCGAAGTCCACGCCCCCGTGGTAACTGTTGTACGGGCCGCCGTTGTAGGACCGCCGGGTGCCGAAATAGGAACTGACCGCCGCCTCCACTGGGGACAGGAAGGGGCCGTGCCACCGCCGCGCAGGAGTGAAGACGCCCCGCACCGCCTCCAGCCGCTCCCGCTCCGCCGCGATCACCGCCGGATCCAGCAGGCTGGACCGGCCTGGCGGGACGTCGATCCGCTCGTAACTGTACCCTCCCTCCTCGACGACCACTCCCGCGCTCGTCGCCACCTGCCGCCCGTCCGCCAGCGTGGCGACCAGTGTCAGTTCGTACAGGCCGGGTTCCGTGAAGGCGTGGACCCCGACCACAGCGTAGTACACGCCTGCCTCTTCGGCAAAAGCGACGGGGCGATCGAACAGCGCTCCCGTGAGGGAGACCGGCTCGGCGGTACGGACCGCCACCAGCAGCGCTTTGCCCTGGGGAACCGGCAGCGGCGAGAGGTCCACCGCTCGGAAGGGATAGGGGAGCCACGAGGGCTGCGCGCCGGGGATGAAAAGCCACTGCCCGGGGAGCAGCCGGTTCGGATGGTCTAGCCGGTTGGCTTCGATCAGGTTCCACACCCCCACGCCGTACCGCAGGGCGATGCCGATGAGACTTTCCCCCGGCTGCACGGCGTGGAGCGCGCCCACCTGCTCGGTGGAGGCGGGAATGCGGATCACCTGCCCGGCGTAGAGGAGGTGGGGGTTCACCAACCGGTTGGCGAGGGCCAGCGTCTCCCAGGGAAGGCCGTAGCGGGCGGCGAGGGCAGGGAGCGTCTCCCCGGGGCGGACAACGTGGGCGGACCAGGAATCGATGGGCAGGACCCCCCCCGGGATCACCAGCCGCTGCCCGACGTAGATGTGGCGGGGATCGGCGAGCCCGTTGGCGTGGGCGATGGCGTCCACCGTCGTCCCGTACCGGCGGGCGATGGAGAAGAGGGTGTCCCCCCGCTGGACCACGTGGACCAGCGGCTGGAGCGGCCCGCCCGACTGGGCCGCGACCGGAGCCGACCAGAGGCCCGCCAGAAGGGCTGCCACCACCAGCGGGAGGAGGATTCGACGTTCCGTTCTCATCCCGTCCCCCTCTGCCGGGCGGCCCGCGCACGGACCAGCGCTTCGTACACCGCTTGGGAAATAGAAAAGTGGAAGGGGCGACCCTCCTGGTTGGCCCAGAAATCGTCCAGCCGGACCCCCCGGCCCTCTTCGTAGAGGTAGGCCTGGAAGAGCATCTCCAGCCGGTCGGCGTCTCGCACCAAACGGCCCTCCGGCGTGGACTCCTCCTCGAACTCCCGCCACCAGGCCCGGAGCCGGGGGGTGTCCGGCAGACCCTGCATCATCTCGGCGAGGGCTGCTTCCTCCGCCTCCCGCTTGACCTCCGGCGGGAGGTGGGCCAGGGCGGGCGAGGGGATGTCGGAGAGCGACCGCTCCGGCAGGTCGTGTATCAGGGCGATGATGAGGGCCTTCTCACGGTCCAAAGGGGAATCGACCCCCGGCGCGAGGGTGAGCACGACCAGGGCCACCCCCCAGGCATGCTCGGCGACGCTCTCCACGTCGGTCAGCCCGCGCAGGAGCCAGCCGGTGCGAGGGACCCGCTTCAGGCCCAGGGCGGTGTGGAGGAAAGAGAGCGCGGTCTCTGGGTCCACCCAGTCCGCCTCACAGCTTGTAGCCGATGGTGCGGAGGAACTGCTTGCGGTGTGCGACGTCCTCCTCCGATTCGACCCCCTTGGGGCTCACGCCGTCCACCACACCGAGGATAGCCCGCCCCTGCTCCGTCTGGGCGACGATGACCTCGACGGGGTTGGCCGTGGCACAGAAGATGCGGCAGACCTCGGGCACCATCTTCACGGCGTTGAGGACGTTGATGGGGTAGAAACCTGGGGCCAGGAAGAGGAAGAAGGAGTGACCTGCCCCGACGGCGAGGGCGTTCTTCCTTGCCAGTTCGATCATCTCCTCGTCGGTGCCGGTGCAGCGGACCAGCGCCGGGCCGGAGGATTCGCAGAAGGCAAGGCCGAAGCGAATACCCGGCACCGCCGTCACCAACGTTTCGTGGATGTCCTCAACCGTCTTAATGAAGTGGCTCATCCCCAGGATGAAGTTGACCTCGTCCGGCTTCTCCACCCGCACGATTTTCAGTTCCATCAGACTCCCTCCCACAGGTTCAGGCCTGGTCTTGCGGGATTGTAACACGGCTCTCTGCGGGGAGCAAGCGAGGTCTCTGACTGGGAGCGGCGGCATCGACGGGCCGGGGATGGGATCCATCGCAGAGGCGCAGAGGACGCAAGAGAATAACAAAGTTGGACCCTGCGCCCGCCGTGCCTCTGAGGTTACGGAAAATGCAATCGCCCTGCACCCCAGCCCCGGTTCTGGGGTTTAGACAGGAGTTCGGACGCACCTGATCTGCCCCGCCGTAAACAGAGAGGGCTGGCGGGAAATCGGCCTGGCACCGGCTCTTCGGGCCGGTACTAGGCCCGCCGCGAAAGAATCTCACACCCGATGTCCGAACTCCTGTACAAAGGTCAGTCGGTTGGATTGACAGATCGAGGTGTCCATGATAGTATGTGAGCACTCATTCAAACAACGGGGAAGTCGCTGCTAGAGAGGGATCGGCCGAGTGGTCGTTGAAGACGGACCGAACCGCATAGTGCAGGATTGACGCAGGGGGTGAGGAGGGGTGGATCACTCCCTTTATTCTTGAACCAAAATTTGAATGTCCATTCATATGTTGGGTGAAGGACCGCCTTTGGTCGGCCGAGATGCGGCTGACGTTCGAGCGGACGTCACGGGGGTGAAACAATGCACCGCTTGGTCGATAACAGACTGCGCTTACTAGGGTACAAGGAGGTCAGATGAAATATCTACGTGCTCGCCCGTGGGGCTCCCTCAGGCTCGTTGGTGTGCTCGCTCTTCTGGCCCTCTCCATCTGGGCTGCCGTGCCCACGGCGCAGGCGGCCCGGCCCCCACAGAGTGACCAGCCAGTGGTCATCTACTTCTTCTGGGGGGATGGCTGCCCGTACTGCGCGAAAGAGGAGCCGTTCCTGGAGAATCTGGCCCGTCGCTACCCGAATGTGGAAGTACGGGCATATGAGGTTTGGTACGATGCAGACAACCAGGCCATCCTGAAGAAAATGGCCGACGCGATGGGGTTCGAGCCGCGCGGGGTGCCAGTGACCATCATCGGTGAGCGATACTGGATCGGCTTCAACGAGGCGATCGCCCAGGAGATCGAGCAGCAGGTGAAGGCTTGTAGCTCCAGCGGCTGCCCCGATGCTGGGGTCGGGATCATCCCCGGCGTCGTAGCGCCGGAGCCGCAGGAACGCTTAGGGCCGGGGAGCGATCTCAACGAAGGCCAGTCCGATGTGATCGACCTCCCGCTGATCGGACCGGTGGACCTGGGAGCGCAGTCGCTGGCGGTGAGCACGGCCATCATCGGCTTCGTCGACGGCTTCAACCCGTGTTCCCTGTGGGTGCTGTCGATCCTCATCGCCCTCTCCCTGCGCACCGGCTCCCGCAAGAAGATCCTCATCATCGGCTTCACCTTCCTCACCGTCACCTCGCTGATCTACGTCCTCTTCATCGCCGGGCTGTTCACGATGTTCACCTTCGTCCGCTTCCTGGGCTGGATCCAGATCGCGGTGGCGCTGATGGCCCTGTTCTTCGCGGCGGTGAACATCAAGGACTACTTCTGGTACAAAGAGGGCATTTCCTTCACCATCGCCGACGAGAAAAAGCCGGGAATCTACAAGGGGATTCGCCGGGTAATCAACGCCAGCGACTCGTTCTGGGCGATGGTCGGTGCCACGGTGGTCCTCTCCGCAGGCGTCTCCACCGTCGAGTTCTCCTGCACGGCGGGCCTTCCGGTGTTGTGGACCAACCTGCTGGCCGCGCAGGGAGTGGGACCGCTCTCGTTCGTGCTACTCCTGGCGCTCTACATGATCATTTACCAGATCGACGAGATGGCGATCTTCCTGTTCGCCGTCTTCACCCTCCGGTCCAACAAACTGGAGGAGAAGCACGGGCGCCTCCTCAAACTCGTCGGTGGGACGCTGATGCTGAGCCTGGCGGTGGTGATGATCGTCGACCCGGAGTTGATGAACAGGGTGAGCACCTCGCTGATCGTCTTCGGCGCTGCCTTCGGTGTGGCAGCGCTGATCCTCCTGATCCACCGCCAGGTGCTACCCCGCTTCGGGATCTACATCGGCACCGAGTTCGCAGCGGTCCGATCGCGCCGCAGACGGCGTGGCCGAAGAGGCAAGCGACGCAGGTCGGGATGATCTGCCGACCCAAAGGAGAGTGATGGGAGAGAGACTACAGACCGCCCTGAACTGGCTGCGGGGTTTCCTGGAAGGGATGATGGGTGCTCAGGCCTACGATGAAACCGCGTTCCGCCGGCAGGTCCGCGACCTGTTGGCCAACGGAACCCCGCCGACGGCACCCTCTGAATCGGCGGGGGAGGACGGTCCATCGGATCCACCCCCTGAGGACGGGTAGAACCGGCGCGCCCCCCGCCAAACGGCGCAGATGAAAATGGGCCAGACGCTCCTTACCGAGGGACGGGTCCTCCTGTACAATTGGAGCAACAAGATCGAAAAAGGGAGGTAAAGATGATGATGGGATTTGGACTGATCGGGTTGCTCCTCCTGGGAGGCGTGGTGATCGCCCTCGTGGTGGGGGGCGCAGGCCTGTTGCGGCAGTTCTCCGGCCCTCGCACCTTCGGGGAGGGGACTGGACGGACACCCCGGCAGGTATTGGACGAGCGGCTCGCTCGCGGCGAGATCAGCCGGGAGGAGTATGAGGCGATTCGGGCTACGCTGGAGCGATAGCGGGAAGAAAGAGACAAGAGATAGGACGTAAGGAGGTTGTGGAAATGGGTTGGTGCTGCAGTGGTTTGGGTTGGGGAGGCTGGGGGGCCTGGGGCGGCCTGGGGCTCATCGGCCTGATCTTGAATCTGGTGCTGTTCGTGGGTGTGTTGGTCGTGCTGGGTGGAGGGACCGTGTGGCTCGTGCGGCAGTTAGGCCGTGGAGCCCCGGCCCGCGGAGCGGGGGTGGACCCGCTGGAGGTCGCCCGCAGACGGCTGGCAACGGGGGAGAT
>DUEL01000163.1 GCA_011192125.1 Thermoflexia bacterium | reverse complement strand
CTGTTTACGGCGGGGCTGGCGGGGTGTGTCCGAATCCTGCCCAGGAGAACCGGGGTCTGGTGTTCGAAGAACTCAGGACACCGGCTCCGGACCATCGGGGCCGGGCACCTCGGCGGGCGTCTCTTCTGGGAACAACAGAGCGTAGAACTCCCCAACCTCCTCAAGAAACTGGTCGATCCTGTCCTGGCTGAAGGCCTCGCGCATGCCGACCAACCGCAGGGTGAGGATCAGCCCGCTTGTGAGGCCGAGGATCGAGTCGGCGTTCCCTTCGATCAACGCGGTCTCGCCGTTGTACTTCTCGATGCGCAGCCGAATGTACGGCTGCTGGTTGATCTGATCGTAGAACACCTCGCGGTGTAACGTGCGCCAGTCGTTGGGGAACTCGTTCCAACACAGGAGCGCGCTCTCCAACTCGGTGCCGTACCGACCCAGGACGGTCCGGAAGAAGGTCACAACCTCGGGGGAAGCGTATTTCTGCAACTCCTCCAACCGGCTTTCCTGGTCCGGCTGCACGGTCCAGACGAAGAAATAAGCCAGGTCCCGGCCCAGGTAGTGGCTGAGACTCCTATCCAGAATTTGCCACGTCTCCGCATCGATGCCGCCGTTCAGCCGCCTCCCGAGGATCTCCAGCACGTCCTCCAGCGCCCGCGGCCGGGCCTGCAGCAGAGCGTGCATCTCCTCAGCCCCCTGAGAGAGCAGGCTACGCGCTTCCTCCTCAGAGAGTTGCCCCGTCAGTAACGACCACCACGCATCCGTCGAACCCATCGGTCCACCCCCTCTGCTCGGTTTATGTTGGCAGGCCATGCACCCCCACGCGGAGGGCCTCCATCACTCCGGCTCCCCGGTCAGGGTCGATCCCTTCCGCAGCGCGGCCTGGGTGGCGCGCTGGACCCCCTCCAGCAACCGGGGGTCCTGCTCAAGCAGTTCCCGCTGCTCCTCCCGCGAGAGGATGGGGGAGAGCGTCACCGTGACCGTGTGGGTCCGCTCCCGCGCCCCCCCACCTCCGACCTCGACCCCACCGACCTGCAGGACGGAGATCTTCAGCCCCGCCTCCGCTTCGTAACTCACGCCCACCTGCAGTTCGAGTTCAACCTTGTCGACGAAAAAGATCGGATAGCCCGGCCCCCCGGCCGGTGCGAGCAACTCGTCCCTCACCTTTTCGATCAAGGCCCGCAGGGAAATCTCCCGGTTGGTCATCGTGCTCCTCTCCTTAAAGTTACTCGACAAACAACAGCCCCTTGTCGTCGGCGCTGCGCAGATACAGGGCAGGTATGAACCAGGATCTCTCGCGGAACAGTCGCCGTCGGCCGGAGGTCACCGCCTTCGGCACCGCCTGGCACCGCGCCAGCGCCGAGTAGAAACCGTGTGCGAACTCCACGGCGGCGCTCACTGGGATGGAAAACTGCATCGCCACAACGGCCGGCACGCCGGCCTGAATCAGGCCAGGCCCCAAGCCGCCAAAAAGGGATTCGCCCCGCACCACCGCGCTCTGGCAGGCGGACAGGAAGGCCAACCTGACCCCACTCATCCGAAGCAGGTTGCGCATCGCATCGGTGCTCACCAGATCGGCGCGCCCTCCCTCCCCTTCGAACGCAAGATAGCCGAGCGGGTCCTCCAGAGGCGCGCCACACGACCGACAGGTGGTGAGGTGCGGATAGTGCATCTCCCTGCACCTGGGGCAGCGGCGGGCGAAGACACCGTGCCCATCGAAGTGGATGATGTGAAAGGGGGTCCCGGCGGCGGAGGCCTCTTCGATGCGGGCCAGTAGGGCGTCGTAGGTGGGCTCCTCCAACATATGGAGGTCGAGCCGACCAGGCTCCGCCAACGGCTGCAGGCTCTCCCAGACAGCGCGGCGCTCGGCCGCCTCCGGCAGCCGCCCCAGGTCCTTAGGGCGTGGGGCCAGGAAGAGGAGACGCCAGGGAGGACCG
>DUEL01000162.1 GCA_011192125.1 Thermoflexia bacterium | reverse complement strand
GCGGCGTTGTTGACGGCGATGTCCACCCGCCCGAAGGTCTCCACCGTCCGCTCAACCATCGCCTCCACCTGGTCGGCATGCCCACGTGGGCCTGGATCGCCAGCGCCTCCCCGCCCGCGGCCCGGATCTCCTCGGCCACCTTCTCCACGTTCTCCAGTTTGCGACTGCAGACGGTCACCCGCGCGCCGGCCTCGGCCAGCCGCAGCGCGATCGCCCGTCCGATGCCGCGCGACGCGCCCGTGACCACCGCTACCTTCCCCGTAAGAGAGAACTCGGCCATCCCCTACCCTCCCGATTCTCTTGGTATGTCCTTTTCCTGTTCCGAAGATGAATTCACCCACTCAGGACCTTCTTCAGGAAGGCAACGTACCGACCAAAGACCGGCCGCGCCTCCTTCTTCAGCAGCATCGGCCCCATATGGGTGACCCCGTCGAACTCGACCAGTTCAGCACCTTTCAGGACCTGGGCCAGTTCGCGGGACATCTGGATCGGGGTGGTCGTGTCGGCGGTACCGTTGAGGAGGAGGATAGGTATACCCTCCACCTTGGGCAGCCCTTCGGCGAAGGCGGGGGCCTCCTCTATGATGCCTTCGACATAGTACCGGAAGAGGTCCACCATCGTCTGGACGTAGGTACCCTCCATCGCCGGATAGACCATCCGCCGCACGAGGGCCACCCGCAGCCGTTCGAGCGGGGAGAGGTCCTCGTGCCGTTTAAAGAAGATCGCGGGCACGTAAACGTGGTTGAAGATGCGGACGTAGTTCTGGCGGTTGATCCGCTGGGGCCAGAGGTCCTTTAGGTCCTCCAGCGCGTCCAGCCGCTGTTGGAAGATCGTAAAGACCTGGCGGGCGGTGTCGGAGAGCAGGTTGGGATTCCCCAGGCCGCAGAAACTCTTCACCCGCTCCCGGTGCTTGATCAGGAACGCCTGGCCCACCAGGCTCCCCTTGCTGATCCCGAACAGGTGAACCCGGTCCACCGAGAGCGCGTCCAGCAGGTCGCGCAGTTCGTCGGCCAGGTCGAGCATGCTAAAGGGGGCCGTCTTCGCCGACGAGCCCCCCACGCCCACATAATCGTACTGAAGGAAACGGCATCGGTCCCCTAAGCCCCGGCGCAGGATGGGCAACGCCTGTCCGTCCCACTGATGGTAGTTGAAGACCGACCCATTGATCAGCACCACCGTCTCCGGCCCCTCGCCGGTCCACTGGTATGCCACCGTCCCCCGGCCTGG
>DUEL01000161.1 GCA_011192125.1 Thermoflexia bacterium | reverse complement strand
GCCGGCCCCGTCGCGTAAGGCGAGGTTCTGCCCGGTGGTCAGGTTTTCGATCTGGGTCGCTTCCAGGCCATCGTGCTCGAAGAAGCCGGTCACGGCAACCTGGTCGCCCACGTCCAAAGCCATCCCCTGGGCAGCCCAGTACCATTCTGGGCCCAGGTGGACCACGACCTCTTCACCCTCCTCCGTGTGAAGCACCAGGTCGGGCTCCAACGCGACCACGGTGCCGGTGACCGTCGTCCAGGTCTCTGCGGGATGCTCCTCCCCTCCGCGGTCGACCTCGGAGCCGTGGCCGTGCCCCCATTGTCCTCTGTCGACGTTTCCCCAGTTGTGCTCGTGGTCGTATCGGGAATGGCCCGGACCGTGAGCAGCGTGGAAAACGGGAGTGTCTGACGGTCTCAGCAGGATATAGGCCGATCCACCTATCAGCGCTAGCGTCAGCAACACCACTAGACCGATCCCAGCGATCTTCGCCATCACCTCTCACCTCACCAGCCGAGGAAGAGGCGCATCAGCGGGAGCAGGAAGGTCGCTGCCAGGCATCCACCGACCACCAGCAACGGGAGCAGCAACCATCCCCATCCCCAGCGCCGTCCCCACCCGAACCACGGCCTCACCGGCCGATGGACGGGGCGAAAACCGGGGCGAAACATCGGTCGTCTTCCTCTGCCACGCATTTCCATCACCTCCTCGTCGAACTATAGGATCGGGCACGCTTCCCGTTCCTTGCGCCGGGACGGCCGTAGCAGCCGCTTCGTCATACAGACGAACCAGTCCCAGTGCAGCAGAAAGTGGGCCACGACCCCGGCGACCAGCACCAGGCTTACCCAGATGTGCAGGTCGCTCCAGGTTCCGCGGCTGATGCCCAGGATCGTCGTCCGGAACGCCGGGTTGCGCCCGCCCTGATACCCGCCCGACCCAGCCAGCCAGAGCACCACGCCGGTGGCTGTCGAGAGGGCGAAGGCCAACCCGATTACCCAGTCGAGCAGGTAATTCAACTTCGCCTTGGTCATTAGACCTCCTCCGATCATTTTTTCGCTCAATCGGGAGGATACCAGGCTCGTATGAAGATTCGATGAAGGGGAAGTGAAAGATGTGGGGAAGCGAAAGGGAGGTAACGAAAGAGACCCGGAGAGGGAGAACCCCCCGGGTCTCGGCGATCCGCAGGGCCGAGGGGCGATCAGTACCCCAGCCGTCGGCTCCGCCTGTGCATCAAGACGGCGGGAAGGAGGAACAGAAGGCCACTCCCTAACAACACGAGCAGGTCCAGCCAGGGGGTGAGCAGCCCTGCCCCCAGCACGGCGTGGTTCATCAGGTCCTGGGCGTAGGTCAGCGGGGAGAGGTAGGCCACCGCCCGCGCCGCCGGAGCCATCTCCTCCAGCGGGATGAAGACGCCGCTGATGAAAAGAAGCCCCCAGCGCAACAGCGTGCTGGGCATCTGCACATCGCCGGGGTTGCGGGTGGGGATGGAGCCGAAGATCAGTCCCAGGGCGGAGAAGGAGAAGGAGCCCACGAGCAGGCCGGCCGTCAACAACCCAGGGTGAGCGATGGGAGCGCCAAAGGCCACCACGCCGACGATCAATGCGACGGCCGAAACCCCGATGGCGAAGAAGGCTCCCACCGCCGCCTTGCCCAGAAGCAGGGTCAGCAGCGACATCGGGGCCGCCAGCAACCGGTCGTAGGTGCCCAGGCGGCGCTCCAGGGGGATGATGAACGGCCCGGCGGCGGCAGCGGTGAAGAAGACGGTGAGGGCCAGGAGTCGGGCGACGCCTTGTGCTGCCGCCATCTCCCGCCGCACCGAGAAGGAGAAGAACATAAAGAAGGGCATCAGGAAGCCGAACATGATCATCCCTGGCCGAAGGTAGTAGACTTTCACGTCCTTAACCGCCACGGCCCAGGCCTGGGCTACCTCATTTTGCAACCGCTGCAACCATCCCTCTTTCATTGTCGCCTCCTCATGCCTCTTCCTCTCTGCTTTCCGCCCCCTGCCTCCGTCTCGTGGCGCACCACCCCCACCTGCTGCCCGGTGATCTCCAAGAAGACGTCCTCCAGGCTGGGGCCCAGTGTGTTGAGGCTCACCACCCGCAGACCGTGCTCTTCCGCGTAGCGCACCACTCGGGGCAGCAGGGCGGAGGGGTCCTCGGTGTACAGCCGCCACTTGTCCCCCATCTTGACCGTCGTGGTCACCCCCGGCAGCGCTTCCAACGCCGGGCCGTGCGCCTGTCCGTCCGGCTCCAGGGCCACCTCCACCGACTGGACCCGTCGGAAGGCGGCCTTCAGCCGCTCCGGGGTGTCGATGGCGGCGATGCGACCGTGGTCGATGATCGCCACTCGGTCGCAGAGCAGGTTCGCCTCCTCGATCTGGTGGGTGGTCAGGAAGATCGTCGTCCCTTCGGCGTTCAGGCGACGGATCAGGTCGCGGATGACGCGGGCGGACTGGGCGTCCAACCCCGGCGTCGGCTCGTCTAGGAAGAGGAGCGTCGGCTTATGGATGATGGCCATCGCGATGCTGAGGCGGCGGCGCATCCCTTTAGAGAAGTTCTCCACTTTCACATCTCGCTTCTCCCACAGGCCGAAGGTCTCCAGCAGTTCCCGCGCCCGTGCCGCCCGCTCGCTTCGGGGGACCCGGTAGAGGATGGCGGTGAACATCAGGTTCTCCCAGGCGGTCAGTTCCGTGTAGACATTGGACTCCTCCGGCACCAGCCCCATTTGCCGTTTGACCGGATAGGGGTCGCGGGCCAGGTCGTGGCCGTGGATGATGATGCGGCCCTCCGTGGGCTCCAGGAGCGTGGTCAGCATCCGCTGGGTCGTCGTCTTCCCGGCCCCGTTGGGCCCCAGGAATCCGAAGATCTCCCCTCGCCGCACCTCGAACGAGATGTGGTCCACCGCCAGCAGATCGCCGTAGTACTTGGTCAGGCCAGATACCTCGATTGCGTTATCCATAGGTCATTCCTCACATAGCCTCTCAAAGAAATTCCCCGGCGGGCCAGACAACAGATCGGGCCGGGCCGCTGCCCGTTGGAAGTACTCCCTGCTCAAGAACAGCCGCCGCTTCTCCGGTGGCGCTTGCAGGACAGGCGAGCCGTCCATCTGTGTGCGGTGGCAGCGAATGGCGGCCATCTTGGCTTCCCACACGGCCGAGACGTCCACCACCACCGTCACCGCCTCGTCGGGCACGGTGTGCAGGTGAGCCATCCCCAGCACCTCGGCAAGGCCGCGCGGCAGGACGATGTGGTAGAGCCCGGCCACCGCGTGGGGCGACAAGCCCTCGTCTCCGTGCTGAGGGTAGGCAGCGGGATCGGCCGCCCGCCGGAAAGCCTCGCCCGTCCAACGGCTGACGGTGATGTGGTCGGGATGACCGGAGAGACCGTCCGGCGGCCAGGTGAGCATCACCTGAGGGCGTAGCTTCCGCACGGCCCGCACCACCCGCTCGATGGCTTCGTCGTCATCTACCCTGTGTAGAGCCCCATCCCGGTAGTCCAGAAAGCGGGGGGGCTCGACCCCCAGGGCGCGGCAGGCGCACTCCAACTCGGCCTGGCGGACCCGCCTTGCCCGTTCCAGGGCCAGGCCGGGGACCCCCTTCTCGCCTCGGGTGGCGCACAGTACCCAGACCTGCACGCCGCGTCGGGCCAGCAGAGCCAGCGTGCCGCCGGCGCGATACGTCTCGTCATCGGGATGAGCGAAGACGGCCAGCAACCTCGCGCCGGTCATCGCCGTCCCTTCACCTCAGCGCCAAAAAGAGCACCGCGAGGGTAACGGCCGCTCCCACGACGCCGCCGACGATCACCTGCGTCCAGGTATGTCGTCGCCGGTGCACCCGCGCCCAGCCGACGAGGGGGACCGCCAGGAAGGTCAACGCCCAGATCGGGCCGAAGAACCAGGTCAGCGCGGCGGCGAAGCCTCCCACACCACCGGTGTGCAGGCTGATTTTCCAAAATGTGGAGATGGTGAGCATTGTGACCCCCATCCCCACGTAGACCAGGAGCAGCGCGGCGAGAGAGGGCGGTCCTCCCAACGTCCGCAGGAGCCAGTACCCGATCCCGTTGCCGATCAGGTTGACGGTGATGAAAGGCACCCGCTCCTGGCGACGTGGCATCTCGAAGCCGCTGACCCAGCCGAACCGCTTCCCCAGGGTCAGGTAGGTCAGGGGGACGCCATCGGCGAAGAGCAGCGCCAGCGCTGCCCAGCCCAACGCGGGCAGGAACGCGCCGGTCTCGGCCCAGGCTACGCCGATGAAGACGGGCACGGCCAGCACCGAACTGTCGAACAGGATCGAGAGCCAGCGAGCCAGCCGGTCTTTCATTATCCCTCCTAACCCTAGGTCACGTCAGGGAAACCCCCGCCGAGAGCGCGGCGCAGATGGCGCTGAGCAGAAGCACACCGATCCCGAGGCCGATGTTGAGGAAGAGCAACCCCGCCTTGACCTTCTCTTGGGTCGGGCCAAGGGGTTTCCTTGAGCGGCCCAGGACCAGGCTCCGATAGAGAGCCACCGCGATCATCACCAACACCAGGATGTGCTTGACCGAAAGGAGGGTCGAATAAACGTCGCCGAAGTGGAAGAGGCCTTGGAAGGACGGGGAGCGGTTGGAAAGCAGCAGCCCGGTCAGGATCAGCCCGGCGATGCTGATGTAGATGAGGATGCTCAACCGACGCTGGATGGCGTCCATCAGCCGCTTGGTCTCCGGTCCCATCCCCAGGACCTTCTTGGCCGAGGGGAGCACGGTGACGCCCAGGGTGATCAATCCCCCGACCCAGATGGCGGTGAACAGGTCGTGGAGAAATGTTACGATGGGAAATACGATCTGCTTAGGCACTTTGGTTCCTCCTTAACAAAACTAGAGATCTGTGGTGTCCTGTCGCTCTTCCAACCCCTCTGCCGCGCTGATAGCCCGCTCCAACAGGTCCAGCATGCTTTCTTGCTCCTGCGGCGTGAGGCCTACCAGCAACCGCTGCGCCTTCTGGCGACGGTAGGCCTGCGCCCGTCGGTGTAGCGCTTCCCCCTGGGGGGTCAAAAAAAGCCGCACTGCCCGCCGATCCCGTGGATCCGGCCGGCGTTCCACCAGCCCTGCCTCTTCCAACCGCCGCACGCCGACGCTGACGGTGGGGGGGGTGAGCCCCAACCCCTCGGCGATCTCCCGCACGGGACAGCCGGGAAAAGCGGCAACCCAGTCCAGGAGGAGGAGTTGGGAGGGCGTGACCCGGATCTCCTCAAAGGGAGGCTGTCCTGGCCCCAGCCGCCGCAAGCGGTTCAACAGGTCCAGGAGCCGATCGACCGGCTGCGCGGATCCCTCTGTCACACCACCTCCTATGTAGTTAGTTAGTCTAACTAAATTATACATGGGAAAGAGATTTCTGACAAGTCGGGCGCGGATGGATTGAACCACGGAGGCACAGAGGGCACAGAGTTTCCTCCAAAAAGGTTTCTCTGGTCTCCGTGGTGAAACTGCGCAACTCCCGTAAGTGGAAAAGCGGGGACGGCGTACCTGCACCGTCCCCGCCTTGATGGACCCGAAGGTCCTTTACCGATGGGGGAAGAACCGGGCGGGGAAGCCAGCGCCAGGGCGCTGCCCGCACTCGAATCCGCTCCGTCCCATCCGTCCGCGACCTTCCCATCCCTCGGTGCCTCCGAAGGGTGTCCACGGTTCGTCCAGCCGCTCGGAGAGATGCTCGGTCATCTCGTCCAGCATCTGATCCGCCTGCTCCTGGGTCAACCGCCCCTCAGCCACCGCCTCCTTCAGCATCTCCTCGCGCTCGGCGATGAAGGCGTCTACGATGGCTTGGGGGTCCACCCCTTGCGCCTCAGCGATCTGGGCGAAGGTCTGCCCACTCTCCAGAGCGGCGACGACCTCCTCTTTGCTCAGGCCGGTGACCTCGGCGGTGACCTCTACGAGGGACTCGCCGCGCATTCCCCGTTCCTGCCCGTCGCGCATCCACCGACCGCGGCCGTATCCGCCTTCCTCCCCGCACGAGCACTCCTCGTCTCGGGTCGCATCGACCGGCGGGCGCGGTCCCTGGGCATAGACGGCCCCCACACCCACTACCAGGATGGTCAGCAGGCCGACCACTCCCAATACCGCGTACAAGACCTTTCGCTTCTGCATCTCACTACCTCCTTTTTCGAATTTGTGGCCCTACTTTACCCCACCTGTGTGAAGGTTCTATGAAGCAGGGACGCATATTGCGTGAACTCCGCTCCAACGCCGTTCGTTTGCCCCCTCCCACCGCCTGGGGTATAATCCCTCCATCGCCCGACGGGAGAACGCTTGTCATGATCGAACTGGTCTTCCTGGGCACCTCTGCCTCGGCCCCCTCCATCCATCGGGGCCTTTCGGCGCAGATGGTGCTCTATCAGGACCTCCGTTTCCTGGTCGACTGCGGGGAGGGAACACAACGCCAGATTCTCCAGAGCGGCCTGGGGTTCAAACGGCTGAACCGTATCCTGCTCACCCATGGTCACCTCGACCACATCCTGGGGCTGGGTGGGCTGATCTCCACCTTCGCTCGCTGGGAAACGATCGACCGGTTGGAGATCTACGGCGGTCGTTGGGCGCTGGAACGGGTGCGAGACCTGATCTACGGCGTGGTCCTGCGGGGCGCTGTACCGCCGATGGATCTGGCCTTCGTCGAGATCGAGCCAGGGGTCATCTTTGAAGAGGACGACTTTGAGATCGTCGCCTTTCCGGTCCAGCATCGAGGTCCCGGCTGCTTTGGCTTCCTGTTCCGCGAGAAGCCGCGGCGGCCTTTCTTGGTGGAAAAGGCGGAGTCGCTAGGGGTGCCTCCGGGGCCGGAACGGCGACGGTTGGTCGCCGGTGAGTCGATCACCCTGCCCGACGGGCGGGTGATCCACCCCGACCAGGTGCTGGGTCCGCCCCGCAGGGGGGTCTGCCTGGCCCACGTGGGGGACGCCGCGCGCGTCGATGGGCTGGTGGAGGTAGTGCGGGAGGCGGACATGCTGGTAATTGAGGCGACCTACCTGGAGCGGGAGGCGGACATGGCCCGCCAGTTCGGCCACCTGACGGCCAAGCAGGCCGCCGCACTCGCCCTCCAGGCCAATGTCCGCCAGTTGGTGCTTACCCACATCTCCCGCCGTTACCGAGAGGCGGAGATCCTGGAGGAAGCTCAGCAGGTCTTCCCGGAAACGATCGTAGCCCACGATTTCGACCGTTTCCAGATCAGACGGGAGCGCAAGTAGCGCAGTGAGGAGAGGAGCATGCCCGCCATTCGCAAGGTAAGGATTCGGGAACTGGCGACCGCGGCTTACGAACTGGACGCTGGGGTGGCTCACGGTCGCCTGCACCGCAGCCCCGACGATGGGCGCTGGATGGTCGGCGACACCCCGCTGAACACGTGGTTGGAGCGGTTCGCCGACCAGGAGGTCTACGTCATCGTGGCCTCGCTCGAGGACGACCGTCCTTTGCCGGTGAAGGTCTGCCGGACCTGTGGGACGGAGTACGCCGGGCCGGAGTGCCCCCATTGTCGGACGGTCCGTATCCGCCTGCGCGGCGGGTAGAAAAGCGTGAGGGCCACCCTGCGGTGGCCCTCCAGGCGGGAGTGGATGGGAGTCGAACCCACCGCGGCCCGCTCTGCGCGGCCCGCCACCGGTTTTGAAGACCGGGGGGCCCACCGGGACCCAACCACCCCCTCGCACCTTAAAGATACCCTGTTTTATCCGATCCGTCAAGTAGAGGGCCTGACCTTTGGACAGGAGTTCGGCCATCGGGTGTGAGACTCCTTCTCGGCGGGCCTAGCACCGGCCTGAGGAAGCCG
>DUEL01000160.1 GCA_011192125.1 Thermoflexia bacterium | reverse complement strand
CCATATGCTCATCTGCCGCGACGCCCTCCTCCCCGTGATGTTCCTGGTCACGCCGGCCAACCGGAATGATGCCCCCTGGGCCGTCCCGCTCCTGGAACTGTTCCGGCACTGCTTCGCCCTTCCCGTCCGCGTCGTTCGGGCGGATGCTGCCTACCTCACCCGGCGCATCATCGCCTACATCTGCTTCGTCCTCCGTCCCATCTCTGACACCTCCTCCCCCCGGTGTCAGAAATGAGTTCACCCCGCATGGGGAGTCTTGGCTTTGTCAGAGACGGGGAGATTTGGCTTTGACGGAACACCTTCGGGGCAAGGGAAGAAACTATACTGGCACTAGCAGGCGGCGGTGCGCAGCGTGCAGTAGAGCAGACAAGCATACGCGGTGCTGGTTTTGGTCGGACATCGAGCCTGGGGGCTGATAGAAGAGGCTCGGCCGCCAACCCGTTGGTGGTGGGGAAGCAAATGATGGCCGTTGAACAGCCTCTGGCGAACCTGCCGGGCCGTCTGGTGGGGAACGTCGTTTCCGGTCGGTTAGCTTGGAAGATGTGCTAACCTTGGGAGATTCGCCCCGGTTGAAGCCGCCAGTGGGCAATGCGGCTTTCGGCGCGGCCCGCATTCGAGCCCCCAGGGCCGGTCTAAAGGCCCAAACGAGAGGTCGAATATCCCCTGGACCGTCCAGGAGGCCATAGTGCTTGGTCAAAAGGCCAAATCCAGGAGGGCGCAATCTCATTACTGGACCACGCTGTCCAGCACGGCCTCGAAGATCTCCAACGCTGTCTCCAGTTCCTGCTCCGTGATGACGAGAGGGGGGATCCACCGGATGACGTTCTCCTCCGTGCCGCAGGTCAGAAGCAGGAGCCCGTTGTCTCGACATCCCTTCTGTACCTCTTTGGCCCGGTCCTTGTCCGGCGTGCGCCCGCCGGGGACGACGAACTCCACGCCGACCATCAGTCCCAGCCCCCGCACATCGCCCAGGCCGGGGTAGCGGGCCTGCAACGCCCGCAATCGATCCAGCAGGATCTCCCCCAGGCGAGCGGCGTTCTCCACCAGCCCTTCCTCCAGGAGCACCCGTATGGTGGCCTCGGCGGCGGCGCAGGCGACCACGTTGCCTCCATACGTGCCTCCGTGGCTGCCGGGCTCCCACCGCTCCATCAGTTCGCGTCGGGCGGCGATGCCGCTCAAGGGGAGCCCGGAGGCCAGCCCTTTGGCCATCACCAGGATGTCCGGCACCACGCCGAAGTGCTCCAGGGCGAAGAACCGACCGGTGCGACCGAAGCCGCTCTGGACCTCGTCCAGGATGAGCAGGATGCCGTACTCGTCGCAGATCTCCCGCAGGCCGCGCAGGAACGCGGCGGGTGGTACCACGTACCCTCCCTCGCCCAGCACCGGCTCCACCAGGATCGCCGCCGTCTCCTCCGGCGCGGTCTGGCTCTTGAGCAGGAAGCGGACCTGTTCCAGCGGCCAGTCGCAGCGGCAGTTGGAGCCGTACCGCTCCGGATTGGCCTCCATCTTGGGACAGCGGTAGCAGTAGGCGTAGGGCGCGAAGAAGACGCCGGCCATCAGCGGCTGGTACATCGCCCGGTAGATGGTCTTGGAACTGGTGAGGGACATCGTGCCCACCGTGCGGCCGTGGAAGGCCCGCTGGAAGGCGATGATGTTGGGCCGTCCCGTGGCCTGTCGGGCCAGTTTCACCGCCGCCTCCACCGCCTCCGCGCCGCTGTTGGAGAAGAAGAAGGTATCCAGTTCGGGCGGCACCACCCCCTTCAGAGCGCCGATGAGTCGCAGCATCGGCTCGTGCACGAACCCGATGTTGGCCTGGAGGTGAAGGGCACGCCCAGCCTGCTCACGGATGGCCTCCACCACGCGGGGGTGACAATGCCCCGTGTTGACGACCCCGATGCCGCTGGTGAAGTCCAGATAGCGACGTCCATCCTGGTCCCAGACGTACGGCCCCTCGCCGCGGACGAGCACCTTGTCCAGCAAGTGGGTCCAGACGGGCGAGACGTGGGGGATGAGATCGCTCCAATCGCTCATCGTACCACCCCTTTCATAGACTGTGGTTCAGATCGCGCGGCAACCGCAGCGGGCCCAGGTTCTGGAACAACACCCCCTGGCGGATTCCCTGGGTGTAGATGGGAAACTCCCCCTCGAAGTCCCGCAGTTGCTTCAGGT
>DUEL01000016.1:1814-31219 GCA_011192125.1 Thermoflexia bacterium | reverse complement strand
TCCCGCCGGTCCAGCGCCTCGATGGCGGCGACGATCTGGGGTGGTGCATCCTCCCCCTGGACCAGCGTGGGGGAGAGGATCACCTCCGCCAGCGGGTAGCGGCGGCCGAGGACGTTAAGGATGTCCCGCAGGGCGGCAGCAGTGGGGGAGGTGACCACGCCGATGCAGCGAGGAAAGGGAGGAAGGGGCTGCTTCCGCGCCTCATCGAACAACCCCTCGGCGGCCAAACGGGCCTTCAGCCGCTCGAACTCCAGGTAGAGGGCCCCAACGCCCGCTGGCTCCAGGCTGTCCACGTAGAGCTGGACCGCCCCCCGTTGCTCGTAAACCCCTACCCGCCCGTGGGCCAGGACGTGGTCTCCGTCTGCGGGTAGGGTCGGCAGGCGGGCCGCCGTGTCTCGCCACATCACGCAGCGCAGTTCAGCCCCGGCGTCCTTCAGGGTGAAGTAGCAGTGGCCCGAGACGGCCTGGCGGAAGTTGGAGACCTCCCCCTCCACCCACACGTCCATCAGCAGGGGGTCGGTCTCCACCGTCTCACGGATGCGGCCCACCAACTGGCTCACCGTCCACGGGGCGGACCGTGGTGAGGCGAAGAAGGATAACTGCTCGAACATCCACTCGGTCCCTATGGAACGCTCAACATACTACCACCGAGACGCGGAGGACGCAGAGAGGGGCTAAACGCTTCCCTCTGCGTCCCCTGCGGCTTTGCGATGGTGGAACGGTTCGCCGCCGACCTCACGCAGCGATGGGGAGGACAAAGGTGAAGGTGGTGCCGGCGCCAGGCTGGCTCTCCACCCACACGCGCCCCCCGTGTCGCTCGATCACCGACTTGACGATGGTGAGTCCCAGGCCGGTCCCCTGAATGTCCTCCGTCTCCTCCGACTCCACCCGGTAGAACCGTTCGAAAATGTAGGGCTGGTCTTCCAGAGGAATTCCGATCCCGTTGTCGGCGACGCGAACGACGATGTGGCGGTTCTCCTCGTAGGCCTCTACTGCCACCCAGCCGCCCTCCTGGGTGTACTTGATCGCGTTGCTCAGCAGGTTGTCGAGCACCTGGCGGAGCCGGCGGGGATTTCCGTTGACCAACGGGAGTTCCCGCTGCTCCCAGCGTAGTTCCTGTTGCTTCTCCTCCGCCATCGGCCGGAACGCTTCGACCGCCTCCGTGATCACCTCCTCCAGATGGAGCGGCTCCATCTCCAGGTCGTATCCTGCCTCGATGCGACCCAGGTCGAGCAGGTCGCTGATCAAGTTGGTGATGTTCTCGATGCTCCGTTTGACTTTCTGGACGAACTCCTGCTGTTGCTCGTTCAGCGGCCCCACGCGGTCCAGCAGGCTCACGTATCCCAAGATGGTCGTCAGTGGCGTGCGCAGGTCGTGAGAGACGGTGGAGACGAACTCCGACTTGATGCGGTCCAGTTCCTTGAGGTGGGTGATGTCCTGCATCATCAGGACGAAGCCCACCCCTTCGACCGGGCTGAGTTGGGCGTTGAAGGTCCGCCCGTCCCGCACGGCGACCTCCGTCCGCAGGGTGCGTCGCAGTTTCGGGGCTGCCCGGAGCACCTCCTGGAGCGACCGGTTGGTGATGACCTCAGCCGCCGGTCGCCCGACCACGTCGTTGGGAAGCCCCAGGGCTTCGCAGGCGGTGGGGTTGCAGAGAAGGACGCGTTGGTGAGTGTCCAGGACGATGACCCCCTCCGCTGTCTCCTGGAGCACCGCTTCCAGTTTGCGCCGCTCCGTCTCCGCCTCCTCGTAGAGGCGGGCGTTCTCCAGCGCGATGGCGGCGTAGTCGGCCAGGGTGGAGAGGAGTTGGACGTCGTGGTCGGTGAAGGTGCGGGTTGCCTGGCGGTTGGTGACCCCCAGCATGCCGATCACTCGTCGGTCGGGTGCGTGGACGGGGATGTAGGCGAGGGCGTTCACCAGGTAGCCGGTCACCACCTTAGAGGGACCTTCCCCGATGACGATCGGCTTCCCGGTCCGCACCACTTCGCCGGCCAGCGAGTCCTCCACCCGCATACGGAGTTCCCGCACCGTGCCGTCGTCCAGGTTCTTCGCTGCCCGCAGGATCAGGTCGCCACTCTCCTCCTCAACTAGCAGGAGAAAGCCCTCCTCGGCTCGGGCCAGGAAGACGGCCGCCTCCACCACGCGGGTGAGCACCACTTCTAGGTCCAGTTGGGAGATCACCGAGCGGCCGATGGCGTAGAGGGTGCTCATCTCTTGCAACTGCCGCTCCAGCCGCCGGTTGGCCCGTTGGAGGCGGCGCGTCAGTTCATCCCGTTCCGCTCGCAGCCGCTTCTCCGCCAGCACCCGTTCGATCGCCTGCTCCATCTCCTCCGGCTCGAAGGGCTTGATCAGGTAGTCGCGGGCCCCCAGGCGGAACGCCTGAACCGCCAGCCCCTCCGACCCGAAGGAGGTCATGAAAATGACCGGGACCTGGATCCCTCGTTCGCGGAGCGCTTTGAGGATCTCCAGGCCGGTCATCCCGGGCATCCGCTCATCGAGCAGGACGAGGTCGGGTTTCTCCTCCAGGATCATTCGCAACCCGTCCTTGCCGTTGCCCGTGCTGAGCACTTGGTACCCGCCCGGCTTGAGCACGACGTCGCACACGACGTCCCGGACTTCTTTACTATCGTCGATTATGAGGACCCGTTCGCCTGCCACAGTCCTCCCTTCTAAGGTCCCCCACGGGGGCTGGAGATAAACTGCGTGCTTTTACCGCAGAGGCACAGAGGACACAGAGGGTTCTCTGGTCTGGACCTCTGTGCCTCTGTGGTGTTCTCAAACCGCCCGATCAGGATCGCATCGCAGCAATCAGTTCAGCGATCTGTTCTGGATGCTCGGCCACGTGCACGCCGACGGCCTCCAGCGCGGCGATCTTCTCGGCGGCGGTGCCGGTGCCTCCCTCGATGATCGCGCCTGCGTGACCCATCCGCTTGCCCGGCGGGGCGGTCCGCCCGGCGATGAAGGCCACCACCGGCTTGGTCATCCGTTCGGCGATGAACTTCGCTGCGATCTCCTCGTCGTTGCCGCCGATCTCGCCGATCATCACCACCTGCTCCGTCTGCGGATCGGCCTCGAACATCTCCAGCACGTCCACGAAGCGGGTACCGATGATGGGGTCGCCGCCGATGCCGACGCAGGTGGACTGCCCGATCCCCCGCGCCGTCAGCGCGTAGACCACCTCGTAGGTCAACGTGCCGGAACGGGAGACGACGCCCACCGGTCCGGGTGTTGCGATGTGACCGGGCATAATCCCCACCTTGGCCTGACCAGGGCTCAGCAAGCCCGGGCAGTTGGGGCCGATCAGCCGCACCCCCTTCTGGTCCAGGTAGGCTTTCACCTGGATCATATCCATCACCGGGATCCCCTCGGTGATGCAGACGATGAGGCCGATGCCGGCGTCGGCCGCCTCCAGGATGGCGTCCGGCGCGAAGCGGGCCGGGACGTAGATCACCGACGTGTTGGCCCCGGTCGCCTCCACCGCCTCGGCCACGGTGTCGAAGACCGGCACCCGACCGTCGCAGGCGAACTGCCCGCCCTTGCCAGGCGTCACTCCAGCGACGACCTGGGTGCCGTACTCCAGCATCTGCCGCGAATGGAATTCACCCTCCCGTCCGGTGATCCCCTGGACGAGGAGGCGGGTGTTCTTGTCGACCAAGATTGCCATTGGTTCCTCCGCTATCACCTAGTCACCAAATCACCGAGCGCGTGCTGCCGCCACCGCCTTCTGAGCCGCCTCGGCCAGGGTGGTAGCGGTGATCATCGAGTAGCCCGATTCCTCCAGAATCCGCCGTCCTTCTTCCTCATTGGTACCCACTAGCCGGGCGACCATCGGGACGTCGGGCTTTACCTCCTCCAGGGCGGTCAGGATGCCCCGGGCGACCTCGTCGCAGCGGGTGATGCCGCCGAAGATGTTGAAGAGGACCGCTTTGACGTTGGGGTCGGCCAGGATGAGCCGCAGCGCGGTCGCCACCCGCTCCGCCTTGGCTCCGCCGCCGATGTCGAGGAAGTTGGCCGGCTCGCCGCCGAAGTGCTTGATGATGTCCATCGTCGCCATCGCCAGGCCGGCCCCGTTGACCATACAACCGATCTCCCCGTCCAACTGGACGTAGGAAAGGCCGGCCTCTCGGGCCTCCCGCTCCGCCGGGGTCTCTTCATCGATGTCCCGCATCTCGGTCAGGTCGGGATGGCGGAACAGCCCGTTGTCGTCCAGGACCATCTTGCCGTCCACGGCCAGCAGGGAGAGGGAGCCGTCGTCGTTCGCCGTGACGACCAGCGGGTTGATCTCCGCCAGCGAGGCGTCCGACTCGACGAAGGCCCGGTACAGGCCGTGGGCGATGCGGTCGAACTCCCGGTGAAAGGCGGGGTCCAGGCCGATGCCCTTGGCCAGATACCGGGTCTGGTACCCCCGCAGGCCGATAAAGGGGTCGATATGGACCTTCTTGATGGCCTCCGGGTTGGTGCGAGCCACCTCCTCGATCTCCACACCCCCTTCCGATGAGGCCATCATCACCGGACGAGCGGCCGCCCGGTCCACCACTATACCCAGATAGATCTCCTGCCGGATGTCGGCGGCGCGGTCCACCAAGACCTTGCGCACCGGCAGCCCCTTGATCTCCATCGAGAGGATCTGGGCCGCCACCTGCTCGGCCTCCTCGGGGGTGCGGGCCAGTTTGATCCCACCGGCCTTCCCCCGACCGCCGACCAGCACCTGGGACTTAACGACCACCGTTCCCCCGAGTCGCTCCGCGATGGCCCGAGCCTCCTCAGGCGTTGTCGCCACGTCTCCCTCGGGGATGGGAACGCCGTAGCGGGCGAAGATGCGTTTGGACTGGTACTCGTGCAGTTTCACCGGATGCCTCCTTAATCAACGTGGTCCGAGCCACCGTCAGATTATACCACGCGCTCCCTGCTTGACAAAACTACATGCCGCGCCCACCCACTTGACGCACCCCCTTGACGTTGTAGAATACCCCCGATGAGGGTGATCACGTTGACCACCGACTTCGGCACCGCCGACGGATATGTAGGGGTGATGAAGGGGGTGATGCTGTCCATCGCCCCCGAGGCCCGGCTGGTGGACCTCTCTCACGAGATCCCACCCCAGGACGTCCGTCGCGCGGCTTTTGTGCTCTACACGGCTGTTCCCTTTTTTCCCCCCGATACCGTTCACCTGGCGGTGGTGGACCCTGGCGTAGGGACAGATCGGCGGGCCATCGCTGTGCGGACCCCCCAGGGGTTCTTCGTCGGGCCGGACAACGGTCTCTTCACCTATGTCCTGGCCGAGGTGGGGGAGTGGAGGGCGGTGGAACTCCGCGTCTCCGCCTACCGGCTGCCCCAGGTCAGCGGGACCTTCCACGGGCGGGATATCTTCGCCCCTGCTGCGGCATACCTGGCCCGAGGTGTCCCCCTGGACCGGTTAGGGCCGCCTGTGACCGATCCGGTCCTCCTCCCTGTGCCCCGCCTGGAGGTGGGGGAGGGCCGGCTGGAGGGGGAGGTGCTCCACATCGACCACTTCGGCAACGTGGTCACCAGCGTCGGACGGCTGCGGTGGGAGGGGGACGGCCTGGCGTTGGACGCCGCCTTCCGCCGAGCCGCGCCGCCGCTTCGGTTCGCCGCGGCGGATGCTGTGGTCGAGGTGGGAGGAGAGGCCATCCAAGGCGTCCGACGGACCTATGGGGAGGTCGCTGTGGGGGAGAGGCTGGCCCTGGTCGGCAGCACGGGTTTCCTGGAGATCGCCGTCCGCCAGGGCAGCGCAGCCCGCGCTCTGGGGGTCCGCCCCGGCGATCCCATCACCGTCCGGCTCCGATAAGTCGACCCGTCGGAAACCTCGTTGAAAGGAGAAAAAGGCATGGAGGAGTTCATTATTGAGGGAGGGTATCCTCTGCGTGGGGAGGTCGTTCCCAGTGGGAACAAGAACGCCGCGTTGCCGACGATGGCGGCCTGTCTGCTCACAGACGAACCCATCATCCTGCGCAATGTGCCAGACATCCGGGACGTCCACACGATGGGCGAACTCCTGGCCGATGTGGGGGTTCAGGTGGAGCGGCTGGACCCCCATACCTGGCGGTTGCACGCCCGGGACGTCCGGATGCCGGTCTTCGACCGGGAGCGGTTCCGCCGTATCCGGGGGTCCATCCTGCTGGCCGGGCCGATGCTGGCGCGGCTGGGCGCGGCGGAGTTGCCGCGCCCGGGAGGAGACGTCATCGGCCGTCGGCGGGTGGACACCCACTTCCTGGCCTTCCGCGAACTGGGAGCCGAGGTGGAGGCCAATGAGACCTTTCGGCTGCGGGCCCCCCGGCTGCGGGGAACGGATGTCTTGTTGGACGAGGCGTCCGTCACGGGAACGGAGAACGCGATCATGGCGGCGGTGTTGGCCGAGGGGACGACGGTCATCCGGAACGCTGCCTCGGAACCCCACGTGCAGGACCTGTGCCGGATGCTCAATCGGATGGGGGCCCGGATCGAGGGGATCGGGTCCAACCTGCTGACCATCGAGGGGGTCGATCGGTTGAGCGGAGGGGAGTTCACCGTCGGTCCGGACTATATGGAGGTGGGCAGTTTCATCGCTATGACGGCGATGACCGGCGGCGAGGTGCGCATCCGGAACGCTGCGCCGGAGCACCTGCGGATGATCCGCTACGTCTACGAGCGGCTGGGGGTCCGGATCGAGGTGGAGGGTGAAGATGTCTACGTTCCATCCGACCAACCGCTCAGGGTCGTGCCGGACCTGGGCGGAGCGATCCCCACTGTCGCCGATGCGCCCTGGCCTGCCTTCCCCGCTGACCTGATGAGCATCACCATCGTCCTCGCCACGCAGGTGGATGGGACCGTCCTCTTCCACGAGAAGATGTTCGAAAGCCGGTTGTACTTTGTGGACAAGCTGATTTTCATGGGCGCGCGGATCGTCCTCTGCGATCCGCACCGGTGCCTCGTGCAGGGTCCTTCGCCCCTCCACGGCGACGTCTTGGTCAGCCCCGATATCCGAGCGGGGATGGCGCTGGTCGCCGCCGCCCTCTGTGCACGGGGGGAGAGCGTCATCCGCAACGTGGACCAGATCGACCGCGGGTACGAGCGGGTGGAGGAGAAATTACGCGGCCTGGGAGCGCGGATCGAGCGGGTGCACCGTTCTTAGGAAAATCACCACAGAGACACAGAGGACACAGAGGGATCTTCTGAGAGGCTCTGTGTCCTCTGTGTCTCTGTGGTTTAGTGGTTGAAGTAATTATAGGTAGCGGTGGCGATGTCCGCCATCAGCGGGTTGGCGTAGTCCCATTCGATCCAGTTAGGGGAGGAGAGGAAAGCGACCAGGACGTAATCCCCGCCGGGGGTGAATACGATCCCTGCGTCGCCGATGGTGAAATCAGTCAGTTCGGTGTTGCTGATCCACCCGTGCTTGTGGGCCAGCCGCGTTCCCTCCGGTAGCCCGTCCTCAAAGAGGCCGCCGATCCGGTTGTCGGCCATCATGTCCAGCATCTGCTGGCACTCTTCGGGGGTGAAGGCCCCGGGGTAGGCCACCATCAGCGTGCCGCCTCCCTTGCTGCACTGGTAGATCATCTCCAGAAGCAGCCCCATATCCCGCGCCGTGGTCTGCATGTAGGGGTCGGGTCGGCTGTTGACGTCGGTGCGGGAGTTGGCCGGGGTGACGATGGTCGGCGGCACGACCTCCTCGTCGTAGGGGGTCGCCATAAAGGTGTTGACCAGCCCCAGATAGCGCATCGAAAGGGTCAACGTTTCCACCCCCTGGTAAGCATCCCCGCCGCCGATCACGTCCCGCAGGAGAAGGTTGGCCGTGAAGTTGCCGCTCAGGGTCATCGTCTCGGTGAGCAGTTTGGTCTCCTCCACGTTCGGGGGCTGGTCCAGCGCCCGGTAGGTCTCCACCATCACGGCGATCTTAAGGATGCTCATCCCCGCGTAGGCCACGTCCGGGTTGATCTCCAGTTCCTCCCCTGTCTGCAGGTCCTTAACGAAGATACTCGGAAGGCCGTCGAAGTCGGCCAGGAGGGCTTCCAGCATCTCCTGCAATTGGGCCATCTCCAGCGGGGGGGCGTCCTCGGTGCGGATCACCAGGTCGGCCTGGCGGTCCACGGCGGAGAGCAGCGCGGCCGCCACCCGGACTCGCGAGGCTTCGTGGTCCAGTTCATAGCCAGGAAGGCCGTCGCGGAAGGTCAGGGTCTCGGGAAGGGGGACAGGGGGCTGAGGGGGGCGGTCGTACTGACGGGCCACCTGGTTCAGGAAACCGTCGAGTCGGTCTGGGGAGAAGTTCGCCACCGGCTCCACCGCCACCGGCTCCGGTTCCCGTTGGAGAAGGAAGGCCAGGAAGCCCTCCGGCGTCTCCCGCCACGCCACAGCCTCCTGAATGGCTGTCAGGGTTCCCTCTGGATCGAACCGGAAAGCCACGCTCTCCGGCGTCAGGGCCAGGGCTTGATCCTGGTAGGTCAATCGGACCGGCTGGGAGAGGGCAGCCTTGAGGCTTTCGACCGCCTGCTCCGGCGTCATTCCCCCTACGTCCATTCCGGCCGCCGTCATCCCGGCCGGCAGCACCTCCAGGCTGGCTCGATAGCGGAGGTACTGCCAGCCCAGGAGGGCCAGACCGACCCCGATCAGGGCGATGAGCCACATTCTCGACCTGCGTCGTCGTCGCACCGTCTTCCTCCCGAACTGTGAACGGGGAGGATTATAACACACCGGGGGGAGAAATGCCAACGGTGCGAGTTGGCGAGGGGGTGGATGGGCGAATGGGCGGATTTAAGGTTGAGTTTTCTGCGCTTTTGGTGTAAGATAGGCCCGTTACTTATCCTAATTAGGAGGCAGAAGCCAACGATGAAGGTCATTTTGATCGAAAACGTGCCAGGCCTGGGGGATATGGGCGAGATCAAGGACGTAGCACCGGGGTATGCCCGTAACTACCTCATCCCTAAAGGCCTGGCGGTCATCGCCACCCCCGCTTCCGTGCAGGAGTGGAAGGCCCGCCTGGAGGCGCGGGCGGCCCGGGAGGCCCGAGAGGCCCAACAGGCCGCTGAACTGGCCGAGCGGATGTCGTCCCTCACGCTGACCTTCCGCGCCAAAGCGGGTCCGACCGGTCGCCTCTACGGCTCCGTCACCACCGCCGAGATCGCCGAGAGACTGGAGCAGGAGCTCGGGGTCTCTGTCGACCGGCGCAAGATCCTCGGCGATCCCCTCCGCGAGGTAGGAGAGCACATGGTCACCGTGCGGCTGGCCCACGGGGTGGAGGCCCAGGTGCGCGTGGTGGTGGAATCGGAGGGGGAGGCGAGCGAGGGGGCCGAAGGAGGAGAGGCCGAGCAGGAGGAGGCCGAGGCGTAGGCCTTTTCCTATGGGGAAACTAGGCGAGTGGCTTCGGACGGCCCGTGAGGCCAAAGGGCTTTCCCTGGAGGACGTGGAGCGCGTCACCCGCATCCGCGTCCGCTCCCTGGCTGCTTTGGAGCGCGGGGACTACGAAGCGCTGACCGGGGGAGAGCCCCAGGTGCGGGGGTTTCTCCGTCGATATGCTGCCTTCCTGGGGCTTTCCCCAGAGGAGGCCATCTCCCGGTATGAGCGGGAGGTGTATGGGGCCATCCAGGAGGGGTCCCCGGTTTCCCCTTCGGCCCCGAAAGGGACCGCGTCCTTCAGTGAGATCGACATCGCCCCTCGTCGGCTTGGAGTGCTGCCGCTCCTTGCTGGCGCAGGGGTTCTCTTGTTGTTGGGGCTGATCGGCTGGTGGTTTCTCTTCGGCTTTGGCACGCCGATCTCTCCCACGCCCACCCCTGTTGTCTCTCAAGCGGCCTCCGTTCTTCCCTCGCCACAGGCCGTCGCGCCCTCGGTTGAGCCGGCGGTCACGCCGACCTTCCCCGTCGCTGCTGGCGGCGGCGTGACCCTCACTCTGGAGCCGCTGGAGCACGTCTGGGTTCGGGTGACGACGGACGGTCTGACCGCCTTTGAAGGGCTGCTTTCTCCCGACGCTCCCCAGACGTGGACGGCGCGAGAATTGGTCGTGGTGGAGACCGGCAACGGGGCCGGGGTGGTCGCGGTGGTCAACGGGCAGGAGATGGGGCCGCTGGGAGGGCGCGGGGAGGTCTGCGTCCGCGGCTGGGGGCCGCGGGGAGAGGTAGACCTGCCCGCCGGTCCTCTAGGGGGTGAGGGAGAAGCCCCCTGACGCTCCGTTGGAGGGGCCGATATTTCGGTTGCTGGATAAGGGAAGTGCAACATTTCAACTTTACTCCGGCGGAGTAACAATTATTAAGGAAGACGCAGTGGGACGTTTGACAAATCTCACCAGTTGGTTTAGATTTAAACCATGTGGCTGTGAGCCCGAGGGTACGGTTTCTGTCGTTATTGGATTTCAGGAGTGAGACCACACAGATTTGAAAGGGGGTGGTGCGTAGGAAGAACGGTGAAGGATTTGCAGGCACGACAGGTCTCGCGGATGGTATCGACTGGATCCTGAACCATAAGCATTCAGAAGGAGGAGGAAGATGTCCCGCAAATTCGCACCGGTACTCCTTGTGGCGATTCTCTTGATCTCCCTCTTCGCTGGCTGCAAGAAGGAGCCGGAGACCATCAAGATCGGCCTTGAGGTGCCCTTGACGGGCGACTACGCCTACGAGGGGCAGGGTATGGAGAAGGCGGTCCGCCTGCTGGTTGAGCAGGTCAACGAGCAGGGCGGGTTGCTGGGCCGCCAGGTGGAGCTGATCGTCGAGGATGATGCAGGTGATCCTACCCAGGCAGCGCTGGTCGCCCAGCGGCTGGTGGACGCGGGCGTGGTCGCCGTCATCGGTGCCTACAACTCCACCGCCACCGAGCCCGCCTCCGAGATCTACAACGAGGCTGGTATTCTCCATATCACCCCCTCCTCGACCGCCACGCGCCTCACCCAGAAAGGGTTCCAGCGGTTCTTCCGCGTCTGCTTCTTGGACGACCGGCAGGGCCTCTTCGCCGCCAAGTTCATGAAGGAGGTCCTGGGTGCCCAGAACATCGCCATCCTCCACGACAACTCCACCTACGCCCAGGGGTTGGCCGAGCACACCAAGCGGTACGCGGAGGAGATGGGGTTGAACGTGGTCTTCTTCGATGCTATCAACCCGGACGACACCGACTTCACCCCCATCCTGACCAACATCGCCAGCGCTGCGCCGGACGCGGTGTACTTCACCGGTTACCATCCTCAGGGTGGCCTGCTGCTGAAGCAGAGCGGCGAACTGGGGTTGGATCTGCAGTGGGTGATGGGCAATGCCTGCAACAACCCCGAGTTGATCCAGATCGCTGGGCTGGAGAACGCGGTGGGGACCTATGTGACCACCGAGCCGCTGCCCAAGGACCTGGATTACCCCGAGGCGAAGGAGTACGTGGCGGCCTTCGAGGCCAAGTACGGCGAGCCGGTGGCCAGCGTCTGGTGGCTGATGGCTGCTGAGGCCTTCAACGTCATCCGCTACGCCATCGAGCAGACCGAGTCCACCGACCCGGCGGTCCTGGCCGAGTTCCTCCACAATGAGGCGAAAGACATCCCCGGCCTCACCGGCCCCATCCTGGGCTGGGATGAGAAGGGCGACCGGTTGGGCACCATCCACGTCGCCTACGTCATCGACGAGAACGGCAATTTCATCCTCAACCCTGAACAGCCGTCGCCATAAGTTGAACCGCCGGTGGGGGGAGTCCGGCAAACCGGGCTCCCCCCATCACGCGTTTATGAGGCCAGGTATGCTTATAACCGCAAAGGGCGCGAAAGGCGCAAAGATTTGTGTTGCGCCTTTGCGTCCTTCGTGGTTTCTCCTACTGGCCGGGGAGGTTTGACCCGATGCAATTTCTCCAGCAGCTCGTCAACGGCATCACGATCGGAGCGTTCTACGCGCTGGTCGCCCTGGGGTACACGATGGTGTACGGCGTCCTCAAACTGATCAACTTCGCCCACGGCGACCTGTTTATGTGGGGGGCCTATCTGGGCCTGACGGGGCTGACCGTCGCCCTGGCCGCTCTGGGGTATACGACGCCCTGGGCCATCCTGCCGGTGGTGATCTTCGTGATGACCTCCGTGGCCCTGATGGGCGTGCTGGTGGAGCGGATCGCCTACCGGCCCCTGCGTTCGGCGGGGCGGTTGGCCCCGGTCATCTCCGCTCTGGGTGTGGCCTTCATCTTAGAGAGTCTGGCCCGGAACGTGTACGGGGCCAGTTGGAAGACCTATCCGCAGGGATTGACGCCGAGCGGGGGGCTGGTGCTCGCCGGAGGGGTGCGGGTCAGTCTGATGCAGATCATTGTCCTCGTCGCCTCCTTCCTCTTGATGGCTGGCCTCTATCTCTTCGTCCACCGCACCCGCGTCGGCACCGCGATGCGCGCCGTCTCGCTCGATCACGACGTCTCCCGGCTGATGGGGGTCGATGTGGACCGGATCATCATGATCGTCTTCCTCATCGGTCCGGGGCTGGGCGGCGTGGCAGGACTGATCGTGGCTCTTTACTACGGATCTTTCGACTTCACGCTGGGGTGGATCTTCGGCCTGAAGGCGTTCATCGCTGCCATCCTGGGCGGCATCGGCAACATCCCCGGCGCGATGCTCGGCGGGATGCTCCTGGGGATCATAGAGACGTTGGGGGCTGGATATATGTCGCCCCAGTGGAAGGACGTCATCGCCTATATCATCCTCATCCTCATCCTCATCTTCCGCCCCACGGGCCTCTTAGGCGAACGGGTAGCGGAGAAACTGTAGGGGGCAGATATGACAGCACTGCGCGAACGTCTCCAGAAAGTCAACCCGCTCTGGTGGCAGTTGGGTCTGCTCGTTCTGGCGATCCTGTTCCCCTTGCCCCTGGGCGATTATCACCGTTCGGTCCTCTGGCGCACCGGCCTGTACATCATCCTGGGGCTGAGCCTGAACATCATCGTCGGCTACGCCGGCCTGTTCCAGTTGGGCCACGCGGCGTTCTACGCGCTGGGAGCCTACACCACGGCGTTGCTCAACATCCACTTCGGTGTCCCCATTCTGCTCACCCTGCCCGTCGCCATCCTGGTCGGCGCGGTGTTCGGCTACCTGATCACCCGTCCCATCCTCCACCTGCGGGGTGACTACCTGTGTATCGTGACCATCGCCTTCGGCGAGGTGGTGCGGCTGGCGTTGGTGAACAACATTTTCGGCATCACTGGCGGGGCGAACGGCCTCAGCGGCATCGAGCGTCCTGTCCTCTTCGGCCTCGTCCTCCGTCAGCCGATCTATCACTACTATCTCGTTCTCTTCTTCCTCGTCTTCACCATCTTCGCCGTGCGACGTTTGGAGAACTCCCGGCTGGGCCGGGCCTGGATGTACATCCGCGAGGACGAGGTCGCTGCCGAGGCGATGGGCATCGACACGGTCCGGGTCAAACTGCTGGCCTTTATCATCGGTTCCGGATGGGCCGCCCTGGCCGGCTCCCTCTACGCGGCGAAGATCACCGTCGTCTCCCCCGATCAGGCGAAGTTCCTGGAGTCGGTGATCATGTTCTGCATCGTGGTGCTGGGTGGGACCGGTTCCATCCCCGGCGTCTTCGTCGGCACGTTGGGGATGGTGACCCTGCCGGAACTCTCCCGCGCCCTCAAGGACTGGCGAGACGCCTGGCTGGGGCTGGCGATGGTGACGATGATGATCGCGCGCCCGGAGGGGCTCTGGCCCAGCCGTCGCATCCGGATGGAGATCCGGGCGGCAAAGGAAGAGGCATCGGTCGCGCCTGCAGCAGGAAATTGAACCCCACGAGGCAAGCACGATGGCACTTCTGGAACTTCGAGGTCTGACCAAACAGTTCGGCGGCCTGGTGGCCGTGGACCACGTGGACTTCGACGTCAACGAGGGGGAGATCCTGGGGCTCATCGGTCCTAACGGCGCCGGGAAAACCACCATCTTCAATATGATCACTGGCATCTATCCTCCTACCGAGGGCGAGATCTTCTTCCGCGGGGAGCGGATCGCCCATCCCTCGCTCACCTGGAAGGAGCGGCTCGCCACTCCCCTCTGGTGGGTCAGCTGGTTGCCTGTTTCGGCGATAAAGAAGCGGTGGGACGGCATGCGCACCCTCCGGCCCCACGAGATCACCGAGCGGGGCATCGCCCGCACGTTCCAGACGATCCGGTTGTTCAAGAACCTAACCGTCTTGGAGAACGTGATGGCCGGGCTCCACCACCGCACCCGGGCGGGGGTCTGGGGGGCGATCGCCCGCCCGCCGTCCCAGCAACAGGAGGAGGCGTACATCGTCGCCGAGGCGGAGAAGTACCTGGCGTTTATGGGGCTGAGCGATTACCGGGATGAACTGGCCAAGAACCTCCCATACGGCCATCAGCGCCGGTTGGAGATCGCCCGCGCTTTGGCGGCGGAGCCGTCCCTCCTGATCCTGGACGAGCCGGCGGCGGGGCTCAACGAGCAGGAGACCCTGGAACTGATGGACACGATCCGCCAGATCCGGGATTCCGGCATCACCATCCTGCTCATCGAGCACGATATGAAGGTGGTGATGGGCATCTGCGAGCGGATCGTGGTGCTCGATTATGGAAAGAAGATCGCCGAGGGGACCCCAGAGGAGGTGCAGAACAACCCCCGGGTGATCGAGGCGTACCTGGGCGAAGAGGAGGTGTGACCGTGGCCCTCTTGGAGATCGAGAACCTGCACACCTACTACGGTTACGTCCACGCCCTGAAGGGGATCAACCTGACCGTCGAGGAAGGGGAGATCGTCACCCTCATCGGTGCCAACGGGGCCGGGAAGACGACCACACTGCGCACCATCTCCGGCCTGATCCGCCCCCGCGAAGGCCGGATCGTCTTCGACGGGCAGGAGATCCAGGGAATGCCCGCCCACAAGATCGTCCAGATGGGGATCTGCCACGCGCCGGAGGGCCGCCAGATTTTCAGCACCCTGACGGTGATGGAGAACCTCAACATGGGGGCCTACACGCTGGGCGGGGACAAGGAGACTATTGAGGAGAACCGCCGCCGCGTGTTCGACCTGTTCCCCCGCCTGGAGGAGCGGAAAAACCAGTTGGGTGGCACCCTCTCCGGCGGCGAGCAGCAGATGCTGACCATCGGGCGGGCGCTGATGTCCCGACCCCGCCTGCTGATGCTGGACGAGCCCTCGCTGGGCCTGGCCCCCCTTCTGGTGAAGACGATCTTTGAGATCATCAAGGAGATCAACCAGCGGGGCGTGACGATCCTGCTGGTGGAGCAGAACGCCCGCGCTGCGCTCAAGATCGCCCATCGAGGATACGTGCTGGAGACCGGTCGGGTGGTCCTCTCCGGACCCGCCCAGGAGCTCCTGCAGGACGAGCGGGTGCGGAAGGCCTACCTCGGCGAGCGATAGCACAGGGTCGCAGGGGAGCAGGGAGTGTGTCCTTGCGCCCCTGCGACTTTGCTCCTCTGCAAGTGTCTTGCCTTGATGGAGGGACGGGGTATGACGACGCTGCGGGTGCTGTCGCGAGAGGATGTCCGCCGGGCGCTGCCGATGCGGGAGGCGGTCGAGGCGATGAAGCGGGCTTTTGCCCAACTCTCCCAGGGGCAGGCCCAGGTGCCTCTGCGGGTCGCTCTGCCGGTGGAGCGGCACAACGGCGTCACCCTCTTTATGCCGGGCTACCTGGCCGCCGACGACCGGATGGCGGTCAAGATCGTCTCCGTCTTCAACGACAACCCGGCCAGGGGACTCCCCCTGATCCACGCCCTCGTGGTGGTGGTGGATGCGGGGACGGGGGCGCCGACGGCGGTGATGGATGGGACCTACCTGACGGCGCTCCGGACCGGGGCGGCGTCCGGCGCGGCGACGGACCTGCTGGCGCGGGAGGATGCCCGCGTGGCGGCGGTCTTCGGCGCGGGGGCGCAGGGACGCACCCAACTGGAGGCGGTCTGCGCCGTTCGGCCCATCGAAACGGCCTGGGTGTACGACGTGGACCCCGGGCGGGCCGCCACCTACGCCGGGGAGATGGCCGACCGGTTGGGGATCCCGATCCGTGTGGCCTCCACCCCTGCTGAGGCCGTGCGCGCGGCGGACGTCATCTGCACCGCTACGACCTCCACCGCCCCGGTCTTCAACGATGCCGACGTCCGACCCGGCACCCATATCAACGCCATCGGCGCTTACACCCCCCAGATGCAGGAGGTCCCCGCCGAGACGGTGGTCCGCGCCAAGGTGGTCATCGACCACCGGGAGGCGAGCCTCGCCGAGGCGGGCGATCTGATCATCCCGCTGCAACAGGGCCTTATCACTGAGGACCATATCTGGGCGGAACTGGGGGAGATCGTCGCCGGGGTCAAGCCGGGGCGGACCGATCCGGAGGAAATCACCCTCTTCAAGTCGGTGGGGGTGGCGGTGCAGGACGTGGCGGCGGCGGCGGCGGTGCTGGAGGCGGCCGAGCGGCTGGGCCTGGGCGTCGAGGTGTCGCTGGAGTGAGGTCGGAACGGCTGCGCGGCTACGGGCTCGTCCTGCTGGCCGCTACCCTCTGGGCCACCATCGGCCTGTTCTACCGGTACCTGGAGGCGCAGGGACTCCCCCGCCTGACCATTGCCTTCTACCGCGCTGCGGTCTCCGCGATCCTGCTCTTCGCGGTGCTGGCCTGGCGGGATCGGCGGTCGTTGCGCATCCACCGCCGGGATTGGGTCCTCTTCTTTGCTTTCGGCCTCTTTGGGGTAGCGGCCTTTTATATCGTCTACGTCTACGCCATCGCCCTTGCCGGAATGGGCGTGGCGGCGATCCTGATGTACACCGCCCCGGCCTGGGTGGCGGTCCTCGGTGCCCTGTTCCTCGGCGAGCCGCTGACCCGCGTCAAGGGTGTGGCCCTTCTTCTCGCCATCGGGGGTTGCGCTCTCATCGGGTTGCCAGCGGTGCGGGGAGACCCGCTGGATGGGGTTCGGGCTGGCTGGGTGGGAGTGCTGGCTGGCCTGGGCGCAGGATTGGCCTACGGGCTGTACACCATCTTCAGCAAGGTGGCCGTGCGCCGCTACTCTCCCTGGGCCACCCTGGCCTACGGGCTGGTCATCGGCGCGCTGTTTATGCTCCCCCTCCAGTCGCCGACGGCGCTGGTCGGCGCGCTGTCCACCCCGTCGACGGCCGCCGTCGTGCTCGGGCTAGGGCTGATCCCGACCGTCGCCGCCGGGGCGGCTTTCAACGCGGGCCTGCAGCGGGTGCCGGCCAGCAACGCCAGCATCGTCGCCACGCTGGAACCGGCCCTAGCGACGCTTCTGGGCTGGCTCTTCCTGGGGGAGCGGATGGAGCCGGTGCAGATCGTCGGTGGGGCGTTCATTTTGGTCGCGGTGGTGATCTTGCAGAGGGGTGAGACGTCAAACGTCAAACGTGAAGCGTCAAACGTGAAACGTCAAGCGTCAGACGTCAAACGCCAAAGGTCGGGCGCTGAGCAGGACCCTGACGTTTGACGCCCGACGTTTGACGCCTGACGTTTGACGCCTGACGTTTGACGCTCGACGACGGAGGTTCCCAATGGAATTACCGAAGACAGCGGAGGTGGTCATCATCGGCGGCGGGGTGATGGGGACCAGCACCGCCTATCACCTCGCCCTCAAAGGGTGCAAGGACGTCCTGCTCCTGGAGCGGGAGGAGTTCTTCGGGATACAGGCTACCGGAAAATGCGCGGGGGGCATCCGGTACCAGTTCGGCACTGAGATCAACGTCCGCCTTTCTCTCCTCAGTTTGCCGATGCTCGACCGGTTCGAGGAGGAACTGGGACAGCCCATCGACTTAAAGTATTGTGGCTATCTCTTCCTGCTCACTCGCGAGGAGGACGTGGAGGCTTTCCGGCGAAACGTCGAGATGCAGCACCGCCTTGGTGTGCAGACCCAGTGGCTCACGCCCGATGAGATCGCCAAAATGGTGCCGCTGATCGACCTGGAGGGGGTGATCGCTGGGACCTTCCACGACCGGGACGGCCTGGCCGACCCCAACTCCGTCGTCCAGGGGTACGTCTCTGGCGCGCGCCGGTTGGGGGCGAAATTGCTCACTGGGGTAGAAGTGACCGACGTCCTAGTGGAGGGTGGGCGGGTTCGCGGCGTAGTGACCAATCGAGGGACGGTCTCCGCGCCGATCGTGGTCAACGCCGCCGGTCCCTGGGCGGGCGAGGTGGGGAAGATGGCCGGGGTGGAGATCCCCATCGTCCCCCTGCGCCGCCAGATCGTCGTCACCAGCCCCATCCCGGAGGTCCCACCCGACTTCCCCTTCGTCATCGACTTCGCTCAGTCCCTCTACTTCCACCGGGAGGGACAGGGCATCCTCACTGGCATGTCCAATCCCAACGAAAAGGTAGGGTTCGACCAGTCGGTCGACCCGGAATGGGAGTTGGTCCACCTGGAGGCGGCGATGAAGCGGATGCCGATCCTGCAGAAGGCGGGGCTGGCGAGCCACTGGGCCGGTCTGTACGAGGTCTCGCCGGATGCTCATCCCATCCTGGGCCGCATCCCGGAGGTGGAGGGGTTCTACTGCATCGGCGGCTTCAGCGGCCACGGGTTTATGCACGGTCCGGCCTGCGGGCTGCTTCTGGCGGAGGAGATCCTGGACGGGAAAGCCCACACGCTGGACATCACGCCGCTTTCCATCGAGCGGTTCCGGCAGGGGGAGGGGATCCGGGAGTACAACGTGGTTTAACCGCCGGGAACCGGCTGGTCGGTTAGGCCTGATCGGGTGTTTTTTCCGCCGCTCCCGGGTGTGGGGTGTCCGTTCCCGTTCCCGTTTCAATCCCATCTTTGGATGGGAATGGGCCTTCCCATACAGACGGCGATCTCCCCCAGCACCTTCATACGGCTCCCGTATACTCCTGGGCCAGGGCCAGCGCGCGCAGGGCGATCTCCGAGGCTTCCTCTAACTTTCCTTGTCCGATCCGGACCTGGGCTAGATAGCGGTATGTCTCTGTTCAGGAGAAACCAGCCCTCCGCTTCGGGGAGTGAGAGAGCTCGCTGGAAGGCTTGGATCGCCTCTTTTTCAGCGCCCGACGGAGGTCGCGGGCGTCGTGCCTCTCCTTTGACACCCCCGCCCATCGTCCGCCGGTGGAGGAGGTGTGGAGAGGATTGGCGATCTGTGCTGCTCTGACGTCCTGGCCCTGGTGGCTGTCCTCAACGATTTTTCAACGATCGTCTGTTAGAATTATGTTGAACTTGTCCCAAGGGTCAGTGCATGCTCTGGGCTTGTGTCTGTGACACGTTGGTAGGTGTGGAGACCGCGGGCGGACGAGACGACGAATCGCAAGCGAATTGCCGAATAGGGGGATTCATCTCAATCAGTGAAGGGGGTGTCACGATGCGAGTTGGAGTCGTGTTGGGAAGGATCCTTCTCGTCGGGTTGCTCGTTTCTCTGCAGGCCGTCGTCCACTTGAACGCAGCTTCTGCGGCTGGTTCCACCGATTACTACGTGTGGGCCAATCTCGGCCCCGACGGCGGATTCGTCACGGCGTTGGCCGTCGATCCGCAGACGCCTGCCACGATCTATGCCGGGACGTGGAGAGGGGGTATATACAAGAGCATCGACGGTGGCAGGACCTGGAGGCCGATCAACAACGGGGTGGGTTCGTATCTGGAGGTCTACGCCCTGGCGATCGATCCCAAGACGCCCACCACGATCTACGCAGGGGTGGAGGACGGGGGTGTGCTCAAGAGCACCAACGGAGGCGCGACGTGGGAGAGGGTCTTCCCTGGAGGCAACGTCGACGTTCTCTCCCTGGTCATCGACCCGGAGACGCCTACGACCATCTATGCGGGGTTATCCGGCGACGGTGTGTACAAGAGCACCGATGGAGGAAGCACATGGACCGCGGTGAACAACGGGATGCCCGCGGCCCCCAGTGTTTGGGACCTGGTGGTCGATCCCAAGAGCACGAACATCCTCTACGCGGCCGTCCAAACGGGGGCGGGCACTCCCGGTATCTACAAGAGCACCGACGGCGGTGCGAACTGGAGCGCGATCAACAACGGTCTGCCTCTAAACTCCTTCGGTATAGCGCTGGCGATCGACCCGAAGAGCACGAACACCCTCTACGCGGCCGTCTACTCAGAGACAGGCGGTTACGGTGTCTACAAAAGCACAAATGGGGGCACAAGTTGGCAGGCTGCCAGCAGCGGCCTGTTCGCCTCCATCCCGATCTACGCCCTGGCTGTGGACCCCCAGGCACCGAGCGTCCTCTACGCAGGCACATATGGTGCGGGGGTGTACAAGAGCACCGACGGTGCACAGAGCTGGTTACCGACCAACTATGGCCTGGATTATGGTTACATCAACGTTCTGGCGATCGACCCCAAGTCCTCCGCCACCCTCTACGCGGGAACCGACGGCTATGGGGTGTACAAGACCACCGATGGAGGTCAGAACTGGGGCGCCTCTTACGACGGCCTTACCGGCACCGGAGTTTACGACGTAGCAGTCGATCCGCAGACACCCACCACGCTCTACGCGGGAATGATGGGATGGGGGGTGTACAAGAGCACCGATGGAGGCGGATCGTGGGTTCCGGTCAACAAGGGGTTGACGGACGGCGACGTCTACGTGCTGGTCATCGATCCCCGGACGCCAACCACTCTTTACGCAGGGACGCTTGGGGGCGGTGTATGGAAGAGCACTGACGGCGGTGCGAACTGGAGCGCGATCAACAACGGTCTGTCCAGCCCTTACGAATATGTCTATTCACTGGCGATCGACCCCCAAAACACCAATATTCTCTATGCAGGAACGTCCGGGGATGGCGTGTACAGAAGCACCGACGGCGGCGCGAGTTGGAGCGGGAGAGGATTGTCCTCCCACACTGTCAAGGCCCTGGCGATCGATCCGACGAACTCCAATGTCCTTTATGCAGGGACGGAGGGCGGCGGCGTGTACAAGAGCACCGATGGAGGGGCCAGTTGGGTCGGGATCAACAACGGTTTGGGGGATCCTTCCGGTAGTTATTACATCAATGCACTGGGGATAGACCCCAGCACAACGACCACTCTTTACGTTGGAACGCGGGTCGGTGTGTACAAGAGCACCGACGGCGGCGCAACTTGGAACGTGATCACCACGGGCATGGGTAGCCGCTATGTCACCGCGATAGTTATCGATCCCCAGACGACGAGCACCATCTACGCATCCACCAGCGATGGCGGTGTGTTCAAGAGCACCGACGGTGGCGCGAACTGGAGCGCGATCAATGAGGGCCTTTTCAACCTCAGGGTGCAGGACGTGGCGATAGATCCCCAGAACAGGAATACCCTCTACGCAGCGACGAACGGCAACGGGGTGTTCAAGAAGTTGAGCCACGCGGTCTTCCTGCCGCTGATCGTAAAGTAAGGGCTGGAGGGTCCTGTGGGCCCAGGCGGAGGTAAAGGATGAGCGACCGTCAGTTATATACGCTCCGGGTCTGGATCGAGAAGGAAGATCCGCAAAGTCCCTGGCGGGCCCTGCTGGAAGATTCGCGGACGGGGCAGCGATGGGGGTTCACACACCCATGGGAACTGGTTGCCTTCTTGGTCCGCAGGACGGGGCTTCTTTCCGCTCTGTTGGGCGGCGAGGAGGAGATGGATCGGTCGGGGGAAGCCAAACGCGACGGGATTAAATGACCCGGAGTTGCGCAGTTGTACAGGGGGCAGGGGTTTCTCCGAGTTCTCCGAAAGTTTCTCACTGTTCTCTGTGCCTCTGTGGTGGGACTGCGTAGGTTCTGTTGCCTGATGGCTGGTTCGGTCTACCGGGTCGAGGGCCGGGCGGTCAGTTCCGCGTACACCGCCTGGGTCTCCGGCATCGGGTCGGCGTTCAGTTCCTCCGCCAGGAGGCGGACCAGGGTCTGGTACTGCCGCTCCACGGCGGCGCGGTTCCCCAGTCGATGCCAGAGGCGCATCAGGTCGCAGTGCACCTGTTCCGACAGGGGGTCCATCTCCAGCATCCGCTTGCAGGTGGCGATGGCCTGGTGGTACTCGCCGATCGCGGTGTAATGGGCGGTCAGGAGGCGCAGGGCGGCCAGGTAGGCCCCGTCGAGGCGGCGGCGCTCCTCGGCGCACCAGTCGGCGTAGAGGTTGGCGAGGTAGGGACCGGCGTACAGGCCGATGGCTGCCTCGCAGGCCTGGATGGCCGTCTCCCCCGCGCCGGTCTGGGCCTGGGCCAGGTAGGCGTCGAACCGGTCGACGTCCACCTGGAACCGCTCCCGCTCCAGTTGGTACTCTCCCCCTTCGTGACGGACGTACTCGCCCGGCCCCGCCGCCCTTGCCAGGGCGCGCCTCAGTCGGTAGAGTGTGGTATGGAAGGCCGCCTGCCCCCGCTCGGGGTCGCTTTCGGGCCACATATCCTCCAGGATGCGGTCCAGCGGTAGCCGTTGGTACCGATGGGTGACGAAATAGGCCAGCAGTTCCCTGGGCTTGCCGGTCAGTCCTATCTCCTTTCCCAGTTCCTGGCCTCGGTAGGAGACCCGGAACCCGCCGAGGCAGGTGACCTGCAGGGTCGTCTCGTCCGCGGTCTTCGGCGCGACAGGGCCCCGCTCGGCAGGATGGAGGCGCGGGGCCGGCTCGAGGGCGGCGAGGATCTGCCGGGCGAACGAGGGGTAGATCCCCGCCTCCAGGGCGGCACGGCAGACGGTCAGCGCCCTCTCCTTCTGGTCCACGTAGAGTTGGATACTGTTGGCGTGTCGGATGATGTCCATTGAGCGGCGGATGAGTTCCAGAGCGGCGTCGTGCCGTCCGTCCTCCAGGTACAGGTATCCCAGGGCGAAGTAGACCATCGCCAACGGGAGGCGGAAGCGGCGGGATTCGCAGACGCGGCGCAGGTCGAGAAAGTACTCCAGGGCGGTATCTCTAGCCCCCATATCTAGGAGCACGTCCCCCAGCACGCTCCGGCAGACGCAGAGTTCGTAGGTCGCCGGGCTGCCTGCGTACAGGTGGAGCACCTCCTCGCAGGCCTGTCGGGCCTCCAGCAGGCGACCCTGCTGGGTGAGGTTGAAGGCCAGGAACCCGGAGGCCATCAACTGGGCGTAACTCTCCATCCCCAGTTCGCGGGAGAGGGCGATACTGCGGCGCAGGTGCTCCTCTCCCGCCTCCAGTTCCTCCTGGCGGGAGAGGACGTTGCCGAGGGTGGCGTGGGCCATCGGAAGCCATTCGGTGAACTGGAGCCGTTCGGCGAGCGCCAGCCCCCGTTCGGCGAGTTGGCGGGCCGTGACCAGGTCTCCCCAGTACAGGTAGGGGGTCGCCATCACCACGTAGACACGGCATGCCAGTGGGGAGACCTCCTCTCCCTCCGCGGACAGGGCGGCGCGGCAGTAGGCCACGCTGGCGAAAGGATCGCCGTACCACCAGGAGAGTTGGGCCTGGGAGCAGAGCAGCCGGGCCCGGTCGCTGCGGGAGAGGGCCATGCCGGCCCGCCGTGCCTCCTCCAGAGCAGCCTCCCCCAGTTTGTACCCCTGGGCCATGTCCTCCAGGAACCCCGTGGTCTTGGCGAGAGCCATCAGGGCCTCGGCCCGCTCGGCGTGATCCTCCTCCCCCGCCTGGGCGACGGCCTGTTGGGCCAGCCGCTGGGCCTCGCGGTACTCCCCCCGGGAGCGAGCCACGCGGGCCAGGTGGATCAGCGCGCGGCAGACCTGCGCTCGCTCCCCCCGCTGCTGGTAGAGGGCACAGGCCTGCTCGTAGCAGGTGATGGCCTCGTCGACCCGGCCCCGGTAGGAGAGAGCGTGCCCCTGGTAGAGCAGGAAGTCCGGCTCCTGCGCCACGAAATCGGAGGGGAGGCCGCGGATGTAGCGGCGGAGGGTCTCCACACGGCCGCTCTGGAGGTAAGCGGGGGCCAGTGCCCGGATCGCTGAGGCCAACCCCTCGGTGCTCCGCGCCGTCATGTAGTGCTCGGCCGCCAGGTCCCACATCCCCTGCCCGGCGTAATAATCGCCCGCCGCGGCGTGGAGCCGTAGAGCCTCCTCCTGCGCCTGCCAGTAGAACCGGTTGAGCAGGAAATCCCGGAAGAGTTGGTGGTAGCGGTACCAGTTGCGCTCCTGGTCCAGACTGACGATGAAGAGGTTTTGGCGTTCCAGATACTCCAGCAGGCTCTGGGCGTCGGTGGTTCCCAGCACGGCGTTGCAGACCGTGGCGTTCATCTGGGTGAAGATAGAGGAGCGGAGGAGGAAGTGTTGCACCTCGTCCGGCTGCTGTTGAAAGACCTCCTCTGCCAGGTAATCGAAGACGTACCGATTGCTCCCTCGGAAGTGGCGGATCACCTCCTCGGCCTGGCTGGGCTTCTGGGCCAGGGTGGTGAGGGCCAGTTGGAGGCCCGCCGCCCATCCCTCCGTCCGCTCCTCTAACAAGCGGGCCAGGTCCGGTGCCAGGGCGAGGTCGGCGACGAGGCTCGCCACCTCATCCGGCGTGAACCGCAGGTCCTGAGCGCGCAGTTCTACCAGGTCCCCCCGTGCCCGCAGGCGGGCCAGCGACAGCGGGGGGTCCACCCGTGTCGAGATGAGCAGGTGCATCTGGGGCGGCAGGTGTTCGAGGAGGAAGTCCAGGATGTGGTGGACCTCGTCGGCGTGGATGTAATGGTAGTCTTCGAGGACGACCAGGAAGTCGTTCTCTACGGAGAGGGCGATCTCATTGAGGAGGACGGAGAGTATCCGCTCGACGGTGGTTTCGAGATCGGCCAGCAGGGTCAGCGCGGTACGACCGCAATCGGGGAAGGTGCGCTGCAGCCCCTCGGTGAGATAGCGGAGGAAGACCTTCGGGTCGTTGTCGGCGGGGTCTAACTGGTACCAGACGAGCGGAAGGGAGGTCTCGCGGGCAAAGGAGATCAGCAGGGTGGTCTTCCCGTAACCGGGCGGAGCCGAGATCAGGACCAGTTTCTTCGTTCGGGCGGCGTCCAGCCGCCGGAGCAGTCGGGGACGGGGTAGGTGGTCCGGTCGGAGGCGGGGAACCAGGAACTTGGTATGGAGCAAAAGTGGGCCTTCCATAAGCCTCCACAGCCGCCTCGTCCGGCCTGAAGTGCCTGACCTTTGGACAGGAGTTCGGACATCGGGTGTGAGACTCCTTATTGGCGGGCCTAGCACTGACTCTTCAGGCCGGTACTAGGCCGATTTGCCGCCAGCCCCGCCTGTTTATGGCGGGGCGGATCAGGTGTGTCCGAACTCCCGTCTGGACCCCAGGAAGTACCTCTGGCAGGATGTCCGCAGGGGGATTATACTACAAAACGGGGTGGGCGGTAGTTCGACATCCGGTGTAAGAGCCCGTGTCAGTCGTTGGTAATAGGTCTGTGCCATAATCGCTCACGGGAAAGGCTGATCCCCGCATCTGTATCCGCGTGTGTCAATGTCCAAGGGAAAGGAGAAGGAACCATGAAACGCCTGCCGTTTTTCCTGCTGATCGGGTTACTCACCCTGGCCCTGGTCCAGTGCGGCCCCAAGCCGACGGCCACGCCGGAGGAGACGACCGCCCCACCGCCGGCGGAGGAGACGGAGGCCGCTCCGACCGAGGAGCCGACCGAGGAGCCGACGGAAGCCACGGCGGAACTCAAGATCCTGCGCGTCGCGGCCACCGCTTCGGTGACCACGTGGGATCCCAGCGCCTCCTTCTCCACCGAGGCGCTCTACATGGCCAACATCTACGAACCCCTGATCTGGATCCGACCCGACGGGACCTTCGAGCCGGCCCTGGCTGAGTCCTGGGAGGTCTCAGACGACGGGCTCGTGTGGACCTTCCACCTGCGGGAGGGGGTCAAGTTCCACGACGGCTCCACGCTGAACGCTGACGCCGTCGTCGCCTCCATCGAGCGCACCCGCGAGATGGGCACCGGCGCGGCCTGGATCTGGTGGATGGTGGAGAGCATCGAGGCGGTGGACGATATGACCGTCCGTTTCACCCTCTCCACGCCCTACCCGCTGGACCGGGTGGCAGCCTCCACGTATGCGGCCTGGATCATGAGCCCCAACGCCGCTGAGAAGGACTCCGACTGGTTCGAGCAGGCGAACGAGGCCGGCACCGGCCCCTGGATGCTGGAGAGTTACACCCCCGACGAGGAGATCGTCCTCACCCGGTTCGAGGACTACTGGGGCGGCTGGGACGACGACCAGTTCGACAAGGTTGTCATCCGCATCGTCCCCGAGCAGGTCGTCCAGGCCCAGATGCTGGAGGGTGGGGAGGTGGACCTGGCCCTCTCCCTGCCGGTGGAGACCTACGAGAAGTTCAAGGCCAACCCCAACTTCGTGGTCTATGAGGACGACACGCTCTTCAACTACGTGGCTCTCCTGAACACGCAGAAGGAGCCGTTGAACAACAAACTGGTGCGCCAGGCCATCGCCTACGCTATCCCCTACGAGGACATCGTGGAAGTGGGCGCGGGCGGCCTTGGTCAGCAGGCGCGTGGCCCCGTGCCGCACGGCCTCTGGCCCTACAGCGACGAGGTGGGGCAGTACACCTACGACCCCGAGAAGGCCAGAGAACTGCTGGCCGAAGCGGGTTACCCCGACGGCGGCTTCAGCCTGGTGCTGACCCACGCGGCGGAGAACCTCAGCGAGGAACGGTTCGCCCCCATCATCCGGGATGCCTTGGCGGACCTCGGGATCGAGGTGGAGATCCGGCCGATGCTCTGGTCTCAGCAGTGGGAGTGGGCGAAGGGCGATCCCGCCGAAGCGCAGGACATCTTCCTGCTTCTCTGGTGGCCCACCATCAGCGACGGCTACGACAACCTCTCCAGCATGTTCCACTGCGAGGACGAGCCCTTCTTCAACCTCTGCTACTACTGCAACCCCGAGTACGACGAACTGATCGACACTGCCCTCGAACTGACGGCCACCGACCCCGAGAAGGCCCAGGAGCTGTACATCCAGGCGATGAACATCCTGGTGGAGGATTCCCCCGCCCTGTTCCTCTACGACACGCGCGTCTTCCGGCCCGTGCCTACCTATTTGACCGGATACGAGTATAATCCCAACTATCCCTTCAGCACCTTCTTCTACCCGATCCGCCTGGCCCACTAGGAACCGGCCGCTTGTCGGCTAAGCCATCCCCCTCCTCCCTGGAGAGGGGGGAGGGGGATGGCTGGACTCAGATCCACGTACTCCACACGCGGATACAGAAGGGGAATCCCCACGCGGGGAACACCCGCATACCCGACCGGGTGAGACGATGCTCGCAAAGATCGATTATGTCCTGAAACGACTGGCCATGTCCGCCCTGGTGCTGCTGGGGCTCTCCGTGATCACCTTCACCCTGGCACGTGTGGTGCCGTCCGACCCGGCAGCCCTGTACGTCGGTCCCCACGCCCGCAGGGAGCAGGTGGAGGCGATGCGGGTGAAACTCGGGCTGGACCGTCCCCTCTACGTCCAGTACTTCTACTACCTGCGGGACGCGCTGCACGGCGATCTCGGCACCTCCATCGCCACCAAGCGGCCGGTTGTGCAGGAGATCACCGAGCGGCTGCCCAGTTCTCTGGAATTGCTCACCGCCGGCATGTCCATCGCCACGTTCTTCGGCATCCTCCTGGGAGTCCTCTCCGCCCGTCTCCAGGGCAGCCCCTTCGACACGCTGGTTCGGATATTCTCGCTGGTAGGGGTCTCCCTGCCCGCCTTCTGGTTGGCGCTCCTGCTCCAGATCGTGTTCTACCGGAAGTTGGGGTGGTTCCCCATCACCGGCCGCATCGACACCGCCCTGCGCTTCACTCACCCCATCCAGCACATCACCGGCTTCTATCTGATCGACACCCTGATCACGGGGAACTGGGTGGCCTTCAAGGACGCGGCCTGGCACATCGTCCTGCCCGCCGTCACGCTGGCCGCCTATCCGATGGGGCTGATCGCCCGGATGACGCGGGCGACGATGCTGGAGGTCCTCAGCCAGGACTACATCCGCACCGCTCGCGCCTACGGGGTGCGGGAGTGGTTCGTCGTCGGCATCTACGCCCTGAAGAACAGCCTGGGGCCCACGCTGACGGTCATCGGCCTCAGCCTGGCCTACGCCCTCACTGGCACGTTCTTTGTGGAGATGATCTTCAACTGGCCGGGGCTGGGGACCTTCACCACGCACTCGTTGCTCAAGGTGGACTACCCGGCGATCATGGGGGTGACCCTGTTCGCCGCGGTGGGATACGTCACCATCAACCTGGTTGTGGACCTGCTGCAGGCGTGGATCGATCCACGCATCAGCCTGGAGTGAGATGGGAACGCACAATACCGAGGAGATGGTCCCGTGCAGATAAGCGACACCGCCGTCGGCAAAGACCAGCCCCCCGCCCCGCAGCGTCTCTCCCATCGCCGCCTGCGCTACACTCTCCACGTGATCCTGCGGGATCCCCTGGCCTTTTTCAGCGTGCTGGTCATCGCCTTGCTGGTCTTCCTGGCCCTGTTCGGCCCCTGGATCGCCCCCTATCCGGAGCAGGGGATGGGGCGCACGGACGTGCCGAACCGCTTTCTCCCCCCCTCCCGCGAGCACTGGCTGGGCACCGACCAACTGGGGCGGGACGTCCTGAGCCGGATCATCATCGGCAGCCGCATCGCCCTCCAGGCCCCCACGGTCGTGGTGATCCTGGCGGTGGTCATCGGCGCCCCGTTGGGGGCGCTGGCCGGGTACTTTGGGGGGTGGGTGGACAACCTCATCATGCGGTTGACGGATCTTTTCCTCGCTTTCCCCTCCCTCCTGCTGGCCGTGACCATCGTCGCCGCCGTGGGGCCCAGCCTGACCAACGCGATGGTCGCCATCGCCATCTCCTGGTGGCCGTGGTACACCCGTCTGGTGCGGGGGATCACCCTCTCCCTCCGCGAGCGGTACTTCGTGGAGGCTGCCCGCTCCATCGGCGTCTCCAACGGGGCCATCATCCTGCGCCACATCCTGCCCAACTGCATCACCCCTATTTTGGTGCAGGCGACCATCGACTTCGGCACGGTGATCCTGGCCGAGGGCTCCCTGGCCTTCCTGGGGTTGGGCACGCAGCCGCCCGCCCCCGATTGGGGGTTGATGGTCAGTCAGGGTCGGAGTTACATCCTGGATCAGTGGTGGATCTCCACCCTGCCCGGCCTGGCGATCTTCGTCAGCGTGCTCGCCTTCAACCTGCTGGGCGACACGCTGCGCGATGTGCTGGATCCGCGTCAGTATCGATAGCGAGGTGCTCCCGTGGCCGAGCCAGCGCTCCAGATCGAGGACCTCCACATCAGTTTCTTCACCCTCGCCGGAGAGGTGCGGGCGATCAACGGCGTGAGCCTGGAGGTCTACCCCGGTGAGTTCTTCGGCCTGGTGGGSGAGACKGGCTGYGGCAAGACSGTCACCGGCCTGGCGGTGCTGGGMCTGGTRCCYAAGCCRGGRCGGGTCACGCGGGGGCGCATCCTYCTCCASGGKCGCGACCTGCTCCGCCTSYCYGCMCGSGAGATGCGYCGCGTCCGGGGCGGGGAKRTSGCGATGATYTTCCAGAACCCSRCCACYTCCCTGAAYCCCGTCTTCACCATCGGYARCCARCTGRTGCGSGTYATCCGMYTGCATCNGNNASKSRGSAGSCGGGANNCSAA
>DUEL01000016.1:0-1809 GCA_011192125.1 Thermoflexia bacterium | reverse complement strand
ACRGMGGGCSTGYGARCTKCTGGAGRYSGTCGGYCTYCCYGARGCCGAACGGCTGCTGGARMWGTAYCCSCAYCARCTCTCCGGCGGCATGCTGCAGCGGGTGATGATCGCGATGGCCCTCTCCTCCCACCCCTCCCTGCTCATCGCCGACGAGCCGACGACCGCGCTGGACGTGACCATCCAGGCCCAGATCCTGGCCATCCTGCGGGACCTGCAGGCCCGTCTGGGGATCACGACGCTCTTCATCACCCACGACCTGGCGATCATCGCGGAGACGTGCGACCGGGTGGCCGTGCTCTACGCCGGACAGGTGGTGGAGATCGGGCCGACGGAGGAGATCTTCCGCCGCCCTGGACATCCCTACACCCAGGGCCTCATCCGCGCTGTCCCCCGCCCCGACCGAGATGTGGAGGAACTGGCCGCTATCCCGGGCACGGTCCCCTCCAACCCGGGCTTCCTCCATCACTGCCTTTTCGCCCCCCGTTGCGCACATGCCTGGGACCGGTGCTGGACCGAACAGCCGCCCCAGTTCCCGGTGGGGGAGATGCACCGGGTCGCTTGCTTCCTGCACGACTCCTCGGAGGTGAACCGATGAGCGAGCGGCCGCTGCTGGAGGTCCGAGGCCTGAAGCGGTACTTCGTGCAGAAGCGTGGCTGGCTGGTCCGCCGACGGCGGGTGGTGCGTGCGGTGGACGGGGTGGACCTGTCCGTGAGGTCCGGCGAGGTGCTGGGGCTGGTGGGGGAGTCCGGATGCGGGAAGACGACCCTGGGCCGGTGCGTCCTGCGGTTGATCGAACCGACCGCCGGGGAGATTATCTTCGACGGCAGGGGCCTGCTGACCCTCTCCCCGTCGGAACTGCGGGAGGTCCGGCGGGAGATGCAGATCGTCTTTCAGGACCCCATCTCCTCCCTCGACCCCCGGTTCACGGTGGAGGAGTCGGTCGTCGAGCCGCTGCGCACCCACACGGATATGGGCCGCGCCGAGCGGAGGGAGCGGGCCCTGGCCCTTCTGGAGGAGGTGGGGCTGGGCGCGCAGCACCTGAGCCGGTATCCCCACGAACTCAGCGGGGGGCAGTGTCAGCGGGTGGCCCTGGCCCGGGCGCTGATCCTGCACCCCCGGCTGCTGGTGCTGGACGAGCCCACCTCCGCCCTCGACGTCTCCGTCCAGGCCCAGATCATCCATCTCCTGGTCACGCTCAGGGAGACCTACAACCTGACCTACCTGTTCATCACCCACGACCTGGGCGTGGTCCGCTACATCAGCGACCGGATCGCGGTGATGTACCTGGGCAAGATCGTGGAGGTGGGGCCCACGCGGGAGGTGTTCACGGCACCGGCTCACCCCTACACCCAGGCGTTGCTCGCCTCGGTGCCCATCCCCGAGCCAAAGGCCCGGAGGTGGGACTTCGTGCTGGAGGGAGCGGTGCCGAGCCCGGCCAACCCGCCGCCCGGTTGCCGTTTCCACACCCGCTGCCCCTCGGCGCGGGAGATCTGTCGGGAACAAGAACCCCGCCTTCACCAGATCGCCCCCGACCACTGGTCGGCCTGTCACCTGGAGGGAGGAGGATAGGATGACGAACTTGCTTGGCGTGGCGGTGGTGCAGATGCAGGTGGTCCCGTGGGATGCGGAGAAGACGCTGGAGCGGATGGAGCAGCGGCTCCAGCACATCCGACAGGTCTTCCCGTGGGTCAGCCTGGTCTGCTTCCCCGAACTGTGCCCGACCGGCGTATCCCCTCTCACCCCCCATCCCCCTGGCTACGCCTGGGACGCCACCGCCGAGGTCATCCCTGGTCCGTTGACGGAACGGCT
>DUEL01000159.1 GCA_011192125.1 Thermoflexia bacterium | reverse complement strand
TCCAACGACCGACCGCCTGCCTGCTGGACGGCCGGGACGAACCGGTGGCGGCAATCTTCAACCCCTTCATCGCTCGACCGGTAGCCGCCATCCTGGAAGCCCTGTCCAACGGGCGAGGTCGGGGCCGATTGGACGATGCCCGGGCCGACCTTGCCCACTACCTGGCCCGGCGCCTGGAGCTGGACGAGGCCCAGGTGCTGGAGGCGCTGGATTGGGCCGTCCGACGGGCAGGCGTAGAGATAATCCCGGACGAGATCGAGGTGCGTATCCGGGCCTGGCCGTGAGAGCAGGAGGCGAGGAGAAAGCGGATCGGGAGGTGAACATGTCGAAGCGTTTCATCCTGCCGGTAATCGCGGTGCCGGTGCTCCTCTTGGCAGGACTCCTCGTCGCCCTGAACGCCGGTGAGGCTTTGCCGGCCCTGGCCTCTTCCGGACCGGCCGGGGCAATCGAACCGGCGTTGGCCGCATCCGGCTCCGTCACCTACTACCAGTACCTCCCTCTGGTCCTCAAGAACTGCTCCCCTCCCTGCATCACCTACGACGGCACCGTGGAGATCGTCGACCACAGGGAGATCGACCACACCCGCATCGTCGTCCTCTTGGAGAATCGGGGCATCACCGCCCCGCTCCGATCGGCGGCGGAAATCGTGCGTAGCGTGAGGTACCGGCAATGACCGTGGCGACGCGGGTGCAGGGAGTCCGACACCGCATCGGTCCTGTCCTGTTCTGGCGACGAAAGCCGCCGAAGAGGGAGTACCTCAACGACATCAAACTCCTCAAGGCGGGGGCCGAGTACGACGAGGAGGGCCGCCTCCGATACCTCTGGCGGCACCTCCGGCTTCGGCGCAACGGAGCCTGGCAGACGGCATACCAAGTCGTCCGCCTCTACGTCCTCACCTATCTCCCCGCGGACGAGGCCCAACTCGCCTCCCGCCACCAGGCGATGGCCAAGGTCCTGCGCGGGCTCCTCTGGTCCGGCGTCACCCCGGTCTACCTCAAGATCGTCAACCCAAAGGGCGAGGGCATCGCCCAGGTTTACGGCGTCTCCGTCCTGGTCGAGGACCGGGGCGAGGGCGACGAGAAGGATCGGGCCGTGCAGCGGTCGCAGGAGGCAGCCGCGGCGCTCTTGGCCGCGCTCAAGGCTGCCTATCCCCAGTCCGGCTACGAGCCCCCCGACCTGAAGACGGTCGTCTGGATCGACGAGGCGTTCCGCAAGATGCCCTACGCCCTCGTCCTGCGCGGCCACCCCGACCCCCGCGAGGCGGCTCCGTCTGTCCGCGTCTCCCCGGAGAGAGGGATGGAGGACAAGACCGGGATGGGCCGGCCCCAGGAGATCGGCCTCCGCCAGGGGGAGATCGTCAGCCAGGGGATGATGGCCCAGGGGCTGCCGATGGTGCAGGTGACGATGTGCTTCCCCGTCGGGGAGACGCCGGAGCAGGGACAACGGGAACTGACCCTGCTCTACCAACGGCTGGCCCGGGCTGCCTCCGTCTTCCGCAGCCGTGTCCAGGGCACCGGTGGCATCTCCGTGGGTATGGGCATCCCCATCATCACCACCGTCCAGGTCGGCGAAGGGAGCACCGCAGGCTACGGCGTCTCCCGCTCCCACACCGCAGGCGAAACCCACGCCGTCTCCGTGGCCAAAGCCCACACCGACGGCTGGTCCTACGTCAAAGCCCGCGGCCACTCCGTCGTCCACTCCGAGACCTGGAGCGAGGCCCACACCACGGGCGGCTCCCACTCCGTGGGCATCGGCCACACCGCCAGCCACAGCCGGGGGACCTCCCTGGTGAGGTCCGAGTCCCACGGCATGGCCGACACCCGAGGATGGGCCGAGACCCGCGGCTGGGCCGAGACCCGCGGCACCGCCCATACTACCTCTACCAGCACAACCCACGTGCCGGCCGTCACCTCCCATTCCCACAGCGAGGCCGTCTCAGGGGCAAACCCGGAGAACCCGCCCACGACCATCGACCTGAGCATCTCAGGGCGGAAGGTCAGCATCGGTTCCGGGTACAATGAGGGCCAAAGCACCGTCACGCCCCCGGTCACGGAGACCACCGGGGACACACTCGGGTCGAACGTGCAGGGGAACTTGGCCATCCTGCAGGGCGGGATGCAGGAGGGAGAGCACCACACCGTTACCCGCCCGGTCGCGCCCGGCACGGTCACCAGCCAGCAGTGGACGGACAACCGCACCGTCACCTTCCCCGACGGCGCGCCCGATCCGGCGGCCCTACGCCAGATGGCCCTGGACGCCGTCAACGTCAACGACTTCTCCGACGTACCCGAGGGGGTGGACGTGGCGGTCTCCGTGCAGACCGGGCAGACCCTCTCCTCGTCCGATTCCTGGACCACCACCCCTGCCCACACCATCACCTCCACCTCCTCCGCCACTACCCATTCCTACTCTCACACCGTGAGCGGTTCCCACACCGAGAGCGGCTCCCACACCGTCAGCCACTCCACCGGCATCGCCCGCGGCACCAGCGAGACCCACGGCACCGCGGAAAGCCGCACCGAGATCCACACCTCCTCCTGGGCCCATACCGTCGCCCACGGGCGCGGCATCGCCGAGGGATGGTCGGAGTCCGAATCCCACGGCGTCTCCGGAGCCGACACCCGCTCCGCCGGGGAGTCCTTCGGCGTCTCCTCCGCCGTGGGCACCGGCATCACCCGCGCCCAGGCCCTCACCGTCTCCCGCGGCGTGGGTCTGGGGGTGGGCCTCAGCCCGACCCTGACCCTCTCCCGCTCGTACCAACTGACCGACTACGAGGCGGCGATGGCCGCCCAGGTCCTTGAAGAACAGATGCGCCACGTGGAGCGGATCATCAAGGACGGCGGCGTCTACGTGGACACCTACTTCCTCGTCCCCTCCCTGGAGGCCCGCAACGCCCTCCAGGCCCTGGCCCACCAGGCCTACCACGGCACCGAGGAGGTGGTCACCCCCGTCCAGGTCCTCTCCCCCCACCCGGACGAGGAGATGTACGTCCGCACCCACGCCTACCTCCTCCTCCCGACCTCCGTGCCGGAGGAGAGCCCCTACGCCCTGGAGGGCTGGCGGTACTCCTCGCTGATGACGCTCCCCCAGGCGGCGACGCTGGCCGTGCCGGAGGTCTTCGAGTACGGCGTCGCCCGCACCGTCGCCCGGCGGCTCCCCCGCTACGCCCTCCACCACTTCGAGGAGGGCATCCTCCTTGGTCACCAGTGGTCCTCCGACCTCAATCAGTTCACCGACGTCCCCCTGCGGTTGCCGCTTCGCTGGTTCATCAACGCCTTCGTCGCCGGCGCATCCGGTGCGGGGAAGTCGGTGCTCCTGGGCCGCATCGCCTACGAACTCCAGACGCGGGGCGTCCTGGTCTTCTTCTTCGACCTGGGCGACGGCCAGCGGGACCTGATCCACGTCCTGGAGCCGGGGCGGTACGAACTGCGGGGCATCGCCCCCAACCACCCCCGCCGGATGAAGTGGAACCCGCTGCAGGTGGCCCGGCGCATCCACCCCGAGGACTACATCGACCTGGTGGTGGAGGTCATCAGCAACGCCGGGGCGCTGGGCCCCAAGCAGCGCACCGACCTGGCCGACGCCCTCAAGGCCCTCTACCTCGACCTGGGCGTCCTCACCGACTACGAGGAGGTCTGGGACCACCCCCGGTGGGGGAAACTGGACAAAGGCGACCTGAACGCCGTCAACGCCGAGCGGCGGCGGCGGGGCAGGGAGCCGCGCCCGGACGGGGAGTACCGGTTGGCCGACCTGGAGGAGTTCGAACTCCAGGCCGTCGCCGTCTGGCGGTCCCGCCGGGCCTCCTTCGCCGCCCTCTACCACCACGTCGAGCGCATCCAGGAGACGAAGCCCGGCGGGAAGCGGGGCGGGGCGTCCCAGGATTCCATCGAGGGTCTGAAGAACCGCCTCCGCCCCCTGATGCGGCGCACCATCGACCCCGGACAGTGGCTGGACGACCCGGAGCCGCTGGACGGATACCGCGACCGCTTCCCCGACGGCGGCGTCGTCCTCATCGAGGGGGTCGGCGTCATCAACGAGTACGTCAAGGCCGTCTGGTTCAGCCTGGCTGTCAGCGTGCTCTTCCTGGACGCCGTGGCCCGCTTCAACGTGTCCGAGGAGGAGGACCCCGGCGCACGCCAGGAGGTGACCGTCATCTACGACGAGGGGAACAAACTGCTGACCGCCGGGGCGACGGTGGCCACCGCCCAGGACCGCACCGGCCCCCAGACCTCCCCCATCTTCGTCAAGACCCTGCGCGAGGGGCGGAAGTACAAGTTCCGCTCCGTCATCGGCGTCCAGGACCCCGAGGACGTGCCGGAGGCCATCATCACCAACTGCTCCGTCTACTTCGCCGGGCCCATCCGCTCGGAGAAGGGCCTCCGCGTCGTGATGACCAAGATGGGCCTGTCGCCCACCGGCTTCGTGAGGAACGAGTATTGGGAGGACTTCGCCAAGCGGCAGAAGTACGTCTTCGCCACCCGGTTCGCAATGACCGACCGCCGGGAGGACCAGGAGCCGTGCCTGTTGGTCGCCGCCCCCCTCCCGACGGTGCGGATCTACAACAAGTACCTGCCGACCTACTTCCCCGATATGGACGTATGACAATGACCCCGTTCCAATCCCGGATTCAAGGAGGTGTCCTATCAACGCAAGACCGCGCTCCTCATCGCGGCCGTCCTGGGCCTCGCGGCCTGTCTCCTGGTCTTCCTGACCCTCTCCAGGGCGACGAAGACCCAACCGGTCGTCGTCGCCGCCCGCTACCTCCCCGCCGGGACGGTCCTCTCCCGCGACGATGTGGACGTAGAGAACGTACCCACCTCCGCCGTCCCCGAGGGGGCCTTCTCCGACCCCGACCAGGTCGTGGGCAAGACCCTGGGCCTGCCCCGCGCCGAGGGGGACGTCATCACCTTCGTCGCCTTCGAGCAGGCCGCCGTCCCGGTCACCGACCCGACGATGCGGGCGGTGGCCCTCGACCTCACCCCCGCCCAGGCCGGGGGCGGCCTGATCCGGCCCGGCTTCTACGTGGACGTCATCGCCGAGTTCCCGCCGGACATCCTCAACCGGCTGCGGGTGACCGGCGGGGCCGGAGTCGGCGAGGCCATGGGGTACGAGCCCACCCCCACGCCTATCCCCTACGAGGCCCGACCAACGCCCACCCCGCGGCCTGCGCCCGCGGCCCGCATCGTCGTCTCCCACCTGCGCGTCCTCTACGTCTCCCCCTGGCTGGTCGCCGCCGAACCGGCCGAGGAAGAGGAAGGCCGTAACAGGCTGGCCCCCGTCCGCACCACGGCGTCGGCCCGGGCCGGGGTGGTCGTCCTGGAGGTGCCCGTCGAGCCGGTGGAGATCGACGAGGGGTTCCGGGTCTCCCTCCCCGCCCTGCTGGCGATCCTGAACAACGAGGCCAACGTCCACCTGGCCATCGCGCCTCCCTCCGCCGCCGCCGTCCCCAACGTCTCGGTCCGGCTGGAGGACCTCTTCGCCTACGTCGCCGGGGCCAACCCCGGCAACCCCACGCTGACGCCGATCCCGCCGACACCAACGCCCACGGCGACGCCGACGATCACGGCGACGGAGACCGTCAGCCCGACGGTGCAGCCGTGAAGGAGGGAGGAGAGATGGGCAACCAACCGCGCATCCGCATTTTCGTCGCCGCGGCGGGGCAGGAGACGGTCAACGACCTTTACCGCGCCATCCTCAACGACTCCCGCCTCATGGCCGCGGGGGCCGCCGCCACGATGGACGCCCTCCCCACCACCCTCCCCTACGCCAACCCCGACGTCCTCATCCTCGACGCCGAACTCCTGGTCGGCCTGGGGAACCCCAAGAAGATGGTGGAGTACGTGGGGAACCTCCCCGGGGCCGTCGTCCTCCTCCTCCCGGCCAACCTGGACGCCCTGCGGGGCCAGTTCGTCGCCCTCCCCAACGTCCACGAGGTCCTCCAGAAGCCGGTCTCCCCCTCCGAGGCCGTCGCCCGCGCCTACCAGGTCGGTATCTCCGCCCAGGTGGCCACCTCCGCCCAGGCGGCCCGGGCCGCCGCTTCTGCAGAGGGGACGGCCCAGGCCGGGGGAGCGGCCCTGCCCGGCCTGGTCGTCGCCGTTTTCGGCAAGGGCGGGACGGGGAAGACCACCATCGCCGTCGGCCTGGCCACCACCTTCCACCGGCACGGCATCCGCACCCTCCTGGTCGGCCTGGACGTGCCGGACGCCGTGGGCATCCAACTCGGCCTCTCCCCCTCTCCCAACATGCTGGAGTGGTTCCGCAACCCGTCGTTGGAGACACTGGAGTCGCTGATCCGGCAGCCCAAGTCGCCGGACCTGCCCGACGTGCTCCTGTCGCCCAACGACGCGGTGGCCGCCGCCGCCATCGCCAACGCCGACTTCGTCGAGCGGCTGCGGGAGGCGGTGCGGGAGACCGCCGCCACCCTCCCCAACCTCACCCCGGCAAGCGTCGCCGACGTCGCCGCCGACGGCGCACAGCAGGCGATGGCGGCAGGGGGAACGGGCCGCATCGTGGCCCTCATCGACGCCATCCGCCGACTCCCCCGGCCCTACGCCGCCGTCGTCCTCGACCTCCCGCCGACCCTGGCCAACGACTGGGCCGTCCAGCCCATCCGCCGCGCCAACGCCGTCATCCTCGTCGCGGAGCCCTCCTACACCGACCAGGTCAACGTCGCCCACGCCGTCCAGGTGCTCACCGGCGCGGTGGACGCCCGCTACCGCCTCTCCCGCTCCTCCCTCTACATCGTCCTCAACCGCGTCCAGGAGGGGGACCTGGACGGGAGGGCGATGCAGGAGGGGATCGCCACCCTGAACGAGCAGACCCTGGGCGAGGCCTGGGCTCCTCCCATCCTCGCCGTCGTGCCCGCCTCCCCCGCCGTCCGCAAGGCGCAGATGGAGTTCCGCTCCCCGCTGGACACCGACCCGGGGATGCGGTCGGCGATGGAGGCCATCGCCCGTTATTTCTTCGGCGACGTCATCGCGGAGCAGAAACCGGCCCGCAGGTACATCCGTATCGGGCCGATCCGCCTCGGCGTGAGGAGGTGAGCAATGCCGGTCCTGGGGCTTGCGCAGACCGAGGGCTTCGCCGTCCCGGAGCACAAGGTGGCCGAGATGGCCGCCGAGGTCGCCGGTGCGCTGGCCGCCGAGTTCGGCGACGCCCTCCTGGAGCCGACCCCGGCCCAGGCGGAGCAGGTGCGCCGGCGCATCTACGGTCTCCTCCAGTCCGTCGGCCCTCGCTACGGCCTCCGCTCCGGCCAGGTTTCCGAGGCCGCCGCCCGCATCGCCGACCAAGTCCTCGGCTACGGCTTCCTGGAGCCGCTGGTCCAGGCCGCGGCGGAGGAGAAACTGAACGAGGTCATCGTCAACCCCGACGGCTCCGTCTTCGCCCAGCCCGCAGGTGAGACCCTCTTCTGGCCGGTCGTCGTCGACCCCACCGGCCGGGCGATCTGGGTGCCGTGGGGCAAGGAGGGGAACTACCGCCCCTACCGCCCCGCCCTCCTGGACGTGCAGGTGACGGTGGCCAAGCTGCTGGCCTCGGTGGGGGTCCAGGCCAGCGAGGCCAACCCCATCGTCTCGGCCAAGATCCCGCCCTCGTCCCGGCTGCCCGCGGGCGCCCGCGTCCACGTCGTCGTCCCGCCCGCCGCCGTCGGCGAGTACCCCGCCGTCAACGTCCGCTTCTACACCGCCCGACCCGTCACCGACGAGCTGCTGGTGGACCGATGGAAGATGCTCTCCCCCCGGATCGCCGAGGCGCTCACCCGCGCCGTCCTCGACGGCCGGCGGATCGTCGTCTCCGGCCACACGGGCGTCGGCAAGGCCACGCTCCTGTCCTGGCTGTCGTCCAAGATCCCCGACCACGAGCGCATCGTCACCGCCGAGGACCCCGCCGAGCTCTACTTCGACAAGCCCAACCGGGTCACGATGGAGGTCCAGCACGGGGGCGTGTCCGGGGAGTTCGCCGTCCCGATGGGGGCGCTGGTCACGTCTGCAATGCGGATGACCCCCTCCTGGCTGGTGGTCGGTGAGGTGCGGGACGGCGAGGCGGCCCACTGGCTCCTGCGGGCGCAACTTTCCGGCCACCACGGCCTCTCCTCCATCCACGCCGAGAGTGCCCAAGACGCCGTGGAGACCTTCACCCTCCTCATCAACCTCAGCGGCAACGCCCGCTACTCCCGCCAGGCCCTCAAGGAACTGTTCGCCCGGGCGGTGGACCTGGTGGTTCACATCGGCCTCGACCCCTGGGGCGTCCGCCGCGTGCTCACCGTCCACCGCGTGCCCCGCACCCTCAAGGCCGGAAACGTAGACCTCCGGCCCTGGTTCCGCTACGACCCCGACGCGTCCACCGAGGACGAGCCGGTCTGGAAGGAGGTGGAGCCATGACGACCCTCGCCGTGTCGCTCCTGGTCGCCGCAGCGGTGGGCCTGGGGGCCTACGGGCTCCTGGCCGGGCGGGCCCTCCGCGCCCGCTCCGTCGCCGCCGCCGTCACCCGCGTCGCAGTCGGGGGTGAGACGGAACCGGCCCGGGCCGTCGCCGCGCGGGCCCACCCCCTGCTGCCCCGCGTCCTCCTGGCGATGATCGGCTTCGCGGCGGGGCTGGCCTTCCTGCCCCCCGTCGCCGCCGCGCTCCTGGGCGCGGCGGGCTTCTTCGTCCAGCCGCTCCTCTCCTCCTCCCACGCGGCCCGCAGGCGGCAGCAGGTCGCCGACGCGCTCCCACTGGCCCTCTCCCGCCTGGCGTCGGAGGTGGCAAGCGGCGCCCCCCTCCCCGACGCCCTCCAGGGCGCGGCGGAGAGCCTGGAGGCCGACCCGAAGGGGAAGCCCCTCGCCGAAATCCTCCGCCGCACCGCCGCCGAGGCCCAGGCCCAGGGCGCGGAGAAGGCCCTGGAGTCCCTCCAGGAACGGGCCGACGTCCCTCCCCTCGTCTACACCGCCGCCATCCTCCGCATCCACGCCGGGATGGGGGGCCACTTCGAACGCCCCCTCCAGCGGATGGCCGACAACTACCAGGCCCTGGCCGCCCAGGTCAACGCGGCCAAGGCGGAACTGTCCGGGGCAAGGTCCACCGCCTTCGTCCTGATGCTCTTCGCCGTCATCGCCGCCTTCCTCAACCTCACCGACCAGCAGGGAGCCGGAACCTTCTACCGCACCCCCCTGGGCGGGGTCGTGCTGGTGGCCATCGTCCTCTGGATGGCCGCAGGGTACTTCGTCATCGACCGGATGCTGTCGGAGGTGCTGTGATGCCGGAGAAGGACGAAAAAGAGAAGATGGAGCCGAAGGCCCGCAGGGTTTCCGCCCTCTCCCTGGCAGCCCTGGGCCTCTCCCCGGTCGCCCTGTTCCTGGCCTGCGCCGCGCTGGTCGCCGGCGGCCTCGCCGCCTCTCGGCCGGTGCGGGTGTCCGTCGAGGTGATCTACCCGACCCCTCCTCCTACCCCGCCGGGTGTGTCCGGGTCGCGGACGTGGCCCGCGTCGCCGCCCGAGCCGCCGTCGGCCCCGTCCCACTCCGAGCCCCACACCGAGGGATACTCCCTGCCGCCGTTGGAGATGACCGGGTGCCTGGTCTTCTCCGACACCGTCTACGCCGCCTTCACCGTCCGCACCTCCGAGCCCACCGCCGTCTTCTTCGAGGTACCGGTGCTCACCGACGGGGAAACGTCGGTCCCCGCCGACCCCGACTCCCTGGAGCAGGCCCGGTTCGACGCGCTGAGGCGGCTCACGGCGGGCGAGGCGGAGTTCTCCCTGACCTTCCCCGTGGAGGGCCTCGACCCCGAACGGGGCTGGCTGGTGGTCTTCAACCCCTCCCACGAAGAGGGGGACTGGGTGGCCCCCAGGTTCTCGTTCCCGTGCCGGAGGTGAGCCGATGGCGAAGGTCGTCTCCGTCGTCGCCTGCGAGGACACCGCCGTCTCCTACGGCGGCCGCCTCACCCTGATCAACCTGTTCCGCGACGTGACGGCGGCGGAGTACCCGGCCCGGGTGGACCGCCTGAAGGTGGTGACGACCTGGCTTTGCAGAGGGGAAGCGGTGCAGGAGCGGGTCGTCATCCTCGACCCCGACGGCGAACCGGTCGCCGAGGCGGACGCCGACTTCACCGCCCCCCTGCTCCACACCCACATCGCCGGATTCGACGGCCTGGTGCTTCCCAAAGAGGGGGAGTACCTGATCCGCGTCTACGACGGCGCGGCCCCGGCGGCGGAACTGCCGCTGGTCGCCGTCACCATTCCACCCCAACAGGAGGAGGAAACGTAGCAATGGCAGAGAACCGCGTGCCCTTCAACGGCGACGCCCTGTTCTTCTACCGGGGCCGGTTGGCCCGCGCCCCCATGTTCCGGGGCGGACGATGGCTCATCACCCTGGTCGTGCGCAACGACGACGAGGTCTACTTCCCGACCATCATGCTCCCCGGCGAGCCGCCCGACGGGCTGGAGTTCCGCCACGGCCTCCCGCCCCGCTACCAGCCCCTCGTCTCCGTCGTCGGCATCCCCCAGACCCGCAACGTCACCTACACCACGATGGGGGAGATCGCCTACGTCCTCCGCCGCGCCGGGTTCCCCGCCCTGGTCCCGCTCCTGGAGCGGCTCCTGCCCGCGAGGGTGCGGAAGGCCCCGCAGCGCCACGTCCGCTACAACTTCCTCGCCACCGACCTCACCATCGAGGAGGTCCCCGAGGTGCCGCGGGATGTAGAGAAGGCCGACGAGGAAGAAGAGGTGCGAACACCGGCCGACGAGGAGCCGGAGGAGGTGGCGTGATGGCCCTGGTCGTCGGTGCGATGGTGACGCTGGCCGTGGGGCTGGGGGTGTATGCGCTGCTGCCCCAACGGGACCCCCGCGCGGCGGTGAGGCAGGTGGCCGGGCTGGAGGCGGGAGGACAGGCGACCCTCGTCGCCGCCCGCGCCCGGGCCCGCACCCTCGCCCGCCGGGTCTTCCCGCAGTTGAGCCAATGGCTCTACTGGGAGCAGGTGCAGGGCCGGTGGCGAGGGTGGACGGAGGAGGCGGTCCTGGTAGCCCAGGCGTCCATCGGCCTGGCGGCGCTGGCCCTCGTGTACCTGGCGCAGATCCCCGCATCCCTCTTCTCCGTCGCCCTGGTCACCCTGGCGTCGGTATCCCTCGTCAACCGGCTCCACAGCCGCTTCCAGGACGCGCGGAAACGGATCGAGCAGGAGTTGCCGCTGGTGGCGATGGCCCTGGCCACTACCGCCGAGCGGGGCGTGCCCGTCGCCACCGCCCTCCGGCACCTGGCCGCCGTCGAGGGCAAGGGGGTGCTCTTCCCCCGCTGGCTCACCAACGCGATGGCCTCCTGCCCCGCCGCCGTCCCGCTCACGGAATGGCTGCAGGAGCAGGCGAGGCGGTCCGGCATCCCCGCCCTGGTCGGGTTTGCGGGGACGCTGCACACCATCGAGCAGCGGGGGAAGGGGCACGAGGAACTCTACACCCTGGCCCAGCAGGTGACCAACGCCTACCTGGCCGGGGTGCAGCGGCGGGTGAAGCAACTCGACGACCGGCTGAGCCTGGTGGTGGGGCTGTTCTACTTC
>DUEL01000158.1 GCA_011192125.1 Thermoflexia bacterium | reverse complement strand
CTTGCGCGCGATACCTGTTGGTCATATTGAACGCTATGATCCGCGATCATCAACCCTGGAACCCCTCCCTTTGCGCTGCTTGATCCCCAAAGGGGCTTGACTTACAACACAGCTGCTCTGCGGTGAAAACGAATGGATCTGAAGCGGCAGTTGGAGCAGAAGACGGCCCAGTTGGCCGCCCTGCGGGAGATCGGGCGGGCCATCAACGCGGCGTGGGACCTGAAGGACACGCTGGAACTCATCACTCGGAAGACGGCCGAGGTGATGGGGATGGACTCCTGCTCGATCTATCTCCTGGATCCGGATGGGGAGCACCTGGTCCTAGAGGCGACCACCGGGCTGGCCCCAGAAGCGGTCGGCAGGGCCCGGCTCCGACTGGGGGAAGGGCTCACCGGTTGGGCGGCGCAGCAAGGGGAGCCGGTGGGTGTGGCCGACGCTGCCCGCGATCCCCGCTTCAAGTACCTGCCGGAGACCCGCGAGACCCGCTTTCAGTCGCTGTTGGCCGTCCCCCTGATCAACCAGGGGCGGGTCATCGGCGCGATGAACGTCCAGACCCGGGCCTACCACGAGTTCGGCGCCGAGGAGGTCGAACTGCTCTCCCTCATCGGCGACTTGGCGGCCGGAGCGCTGGAGAAGGCGATGCTCTACGAGCGCATGCAGCGCCAGATCGCCGAACTCTCCACCCTGGCCGAGGTCAGCAGGACGATCACATCCCCCCTGTACCTCGACCAGATGCTCGGCCTGATCGTCGATATGGCCGCCCGCGTGATGCGGGCCAAGGTCTGCTCGTTGATGTTGCTGGACGAGACGGAGAACGTCCTGATCCTGCGGGCCACCCAGGGGCTGAGTCCGGCCTATCGCGACCGCCCCCCGCTCAAGGTCGGCGAAGGGATCGCCGGCCGGGTCGCCGAGACGGGGGAGCCCATCGTCGTGGCCGACGTCCGCACCGACCCCCGATACCGCTACCCGGAGGTCGCCCGCGAGGTTGGCCTCTGCTCGCTCCTCTGCGTCCCCCTTCGCGTCCGCGACCGGACCATCGGCGTTTTCAACTGCTACACTGGCGAGCCGCACACCTTCACGCCGCAGGAGATCGGCCTCTTCCAGACCCTGGCCAACCAGACCGCGCTGGCGATCGAGAACGCCCGCCTGGTGGTCAACACCGCCGTCGTGCGGGAGATGCACCATCGGGTGAAGAACAACCTGCAGACGGTGGCGATGCTGCTCCGGCTGCAGATGACGGAGGGGGACCTCGACCCGCGGCAGGCCCTCCAGGAGAGCATCAACCGGGTGCTGAGCATCGCCGCCGTCCACGAAGTCCTCTCCGAAAAGGGGTTCCGTCTGGTCGACCTGCGGCGGGTGCTTCGGCAGGTGGTCCAGACGGTCGTCCAGAACCGTCCCCATCCCGATAAAGACATTCAGGTAAAGGTGGATGGAGATGAGATCGCCTTGCCGTCCCGCTCGGCCACCGCGCTGGCTCTGGCGGTCAACGAACTGGTGCAGAACAGCCTCAAGCACGCCTTCGTGGGGCGCGAAACAGGCTGCATCGAGGTGAGCCTCCACCGTCGACCGTCGGGGTACGAGGTGGTGGTAGCCGACGACGGGGTCGGCCTGCCGCCCGGCGCTCCGCCTCCCCGCAGCCTGGGATTGCAGATCGTGGAGACGTTGGTGACGCAGGACCTGGGCGGGGAACTCCGGTTCGAGTACGGGCCGCAGGGGACCCGGGCCGTGATCACCGTGGAGGAGGTGGCATGAGGTCGTTGCGCATCCTCGTTGCCGAAGATGAGTCGATCATCCGGATGGGCCTCTGCCGGATCCTGGAGGAGGCGGGCCATCAGGTGCTCGCCGCGCCGGACGGGCGGACGGCGGTCAGACTGGCGCGGACGACAGGGCCGGACGTGGTGATCCTCGACATCAAGATGCCGGGGATGGACGGGTTGGAGGCGGCGCGGGAGATCTACCGGCAGCGGCCGCTGCCCATCCTGCTCCTCACCGCCTACGGCGACCGCGAACTGGTCGCGCAGGCGGCCCAGTTGCCGATCATGGCCTACCTGATCAAGCCGGTCGAGGAGCGGGAACTGCTGGCCGCGCTGGAGGTGGCCGTGGCCCGCTTCGTCGACCAGCAGGAGACGTTGGCGCGGGCGACGAGAGCCGAGGAGCGGCTGGCGGCGCGCAGGGTGATCGAACGGGCGAAGGGTGTGCTGATGCAGCGGGAGGGCCTGAGCGAGGAGGAGGCTTACCGGGCTCTGCAGCGTCGCGCCCGGAGCGAGCGCCGCTCGATGCGCGAGGTGGCCGAGGAGATCCTGCGGCAGGTGGTTTGACCGTTGCACACGCCGATTTGACGAACTGGACCAGCCGTGTTATAGTATAGTCACAACCGAGCGTTGTTCCGGGCCGTGAAGCCCTTTGGGACGGAGAGTTCCGTGCCCAAAGGGCTTTCGTCGTTTTAAGGCCCCAAACCCTTTGTCGAGGAGGAGGTCAAATGTCCGACCTGATTCACCAGGTTCACGAGGATGGGGTGCAGTTCATCAGCCTCCAGTTCACCGACATACTGGGCACCATCAAGAGCGTCACCATCCCGGTGGGACAGTTGGAGGGCGCGCTGGAGAACGGAGTGTGGTTCGACGGCTCCTCCATCGAGGGTTTCGCCCGCATCTACGAGAGCGACATGGTCCTGGTACCCGACCCCACTACCTACCGGGTCCTCCCCTGGAGCGACCCCGAGCGTCGGCGGGCGCGGATCATCTGCGACGTCTACGCTCCCGACGGGAAACCCTCCCCCAGCGACCCCCGCAGCGCCCTCCGGCGGGTCCTCGCCCGCGCGGCCGAACGGGGCTACGTCTACAACGTAGGGCCGGAACTGGAGTTCTTCCTCTTCAAGCGGAACAACGGCACCCCCCTCCGTCCTGTCCCCCACGACGTGGGTGGATATTTCGACTTCTCGCCCCGCGACGAAGCCCAGCAGGTCCGCAGCGAGATCGTGCTGGCCCTGCAGGCGATGGGGATCGATGTGGAGATGAGCCATCACGAGGTGGCCACCGGACAGCACGAGATCGACTTCCACTACGCCGATGCGCTCACCAGCGCGGACAACGCCGTCACCTTCAAGTACACCGTGCGGGCCATCGCCGCCACCCACGACCTGTACGCCAGTTTCATGCCCAAGCCGATCTTCGGCATCAACGGCTCTGGAATGCACACCCACCAGAGCCTCTTTGACGAGGAGGGGCACAACCTGTTCTACGACCCCGAGGACGAGTACCACCTTTCCCGCCTGGCCTACCACTTCATCGCCGGGCAGATGGCCCATGCCCGGGCCCTGGCGGCGGTGGTCGCGCCCACGGTGAACAGTTACAAGCGGCTCACCCCCGGCTACGAAGCCCCGGTCTATATCTGCTGGGCCCACCTGAACCGATCGGCCCTCATCCGCGTACCGGCGACGCGGGCCGGTCGGGAGAAGGCCACTCGCATCGAGTTGCGCTGCCCCGACCCCAGCGCCAACCCCTACCTGGCCTTCGCCGCGATGCTGGCGGCGGGGCTGGACGGGATCGAGCGACAACTGGAGCCACCGGCGCCGGTCAACGAGGATGTCTACCACTTCGACGAGGACGACCTGCGGAAGCGGGCCATCGGCACCCTGCCGGCGACGCTGGCCGAGGCGCTGGACGAACTGGAGAAGGATGAGGTGATCCAGGGGGCCCTCGGTCCGGCGATCACGGAGACGATGCTGCGGGCGCGGCGGACCGAGTGGGGCGAGTACCGCATCCAGGTCACCCCCTGGGAGTTGGAGCGGTACCTGGAGACCGCGTAGAAGTTTTTTTCACCACGGAGACACAGAGGGCACAGAGGTCTCTCCCCAAAAAGAGGTCCTCTGTGCCCTCCGTGCCTCTGTGGTTTTATTCCCACCTCAGGGAAGGGCGGTGACGATGTAGTTGGGGTGGGCGTACCTCACGGCAGGGTCGACCTGGAGACGGGAGAGGATGGTCAGTTCCTCGCCCACGGGGACCCGCATCCGCCAGATCCCCAGCGCGCGGGAGACCGGCTCCAGGGGGAGCCGGTACCGGAGGGCCACCTGTGTCGCCTCGACGCCCGGCCGGAGGGAGAGGAGCAGTTCGCCGGGGACGAAGAGGGCGGCTGCCGCCGAGGTCTCGGCCGAGGCGGTCGAGGTGCTGGAGGTCTGCTCAGGGCAGAGGGGCGTTGCCCCTTGCGCGCCGTTCAGCAACGCTCTGTAGGCGTCGATGAGGCCGCATCCTGCGTAGTCGTCCCGCCCCGCCGCGCCGATGTCCTCGGCGTTGTCCAGGATCGCCGAGGCGATCTGGTCCGGCGTGTAGGAGGGGTAGTGGGCGCGGAGGAGGGCGGCCAGCCCCGCGACGTGCGGAGTGGCCATCGACGTGCCGCTCATATAGCCGTACCCTCCGCCCATCAACGTGCTATAGATGTTCGTCCCCGGCGCGGCGACGCTGACGTGGTTGCCGTAGTTGGAGTAGGAGGCGATGCTCCCGTCGGAGTTGACGGCAGCCACGCCCAGGACGTGATCGCAGTTGGCGGGGAAGAGTTCGGCGTTGGGAACATCCCCTCCGTGGTTGCCCGCGGCTGCCACAAGGACTACCCCGCGGGCGTAGGCGTAGTTTATCGCATCCTGTGCTCCTGGCACCTCTGAGCAGGCGACTCCTGCGCCGAGGCTCATGTTGATGACATCGGCTCCGTTGTCAGTGGCGTAGGAGATAGCGCTGACCACATCCGCAGTGGTACCACCGCACACCCCACTGTTGGTAAGAGTCATTACCTTTAGAGGAAGGATCGTCGCCTCCCAACCTAGTCCTGCTGTCCCTATCCCGTTGTCCGTCGCGGCAGCGGCAATGCCCGCGACGTGGGTCCCGTGGCCGCATTCGTCATCCGCGACCTCATCTCCGCGGACGAAGTCGTAGTCGATGTCCGCGCGTACCTTTGATGCCAGGTCTGGATGGTCGAGATCGATCCCGGAATCCACCACAGCGATCAGCACCGAGGGGGAGCCGCGGGAGAGGCCCCAGGCGTGCGGTGCATTGATCATTGAGAGCCCCCACTGGCTGCCAAAATAGGGGTCGTTGGGGTAGACGGTGGGGCTGAAGTTGTTCAACACCAATGGTAAGTAGATTGTGTGGGTTCCCGTAGTAGCAAGAAGGGGGGCGGCGGAGGCAGAAGGGAGCGTCGGCGTGGGCTGGAGGGCCGGGAGGAGGAGCAGTGGGACCAGGGCGATCAGGGCCAGTGTCGGTGGGAGGACGAACAGGCGCAGAAAGGATCTTCTCATTGGCCCTTTACCACCAGCGGGAGGAATGTTTGATCGACCTGTGAGGCGACGATGAGGCGGACGGAGATGGACTGGGAGACTGCCCCCGCGTCGGCCGGGAGAAGCGCGGTGATCGTCACCTCGCCAACGTATTCGCCAGGCGTGGCGGGGGGAATGGGCGTGACGGTGAGCGTGGAGGGGGTCGTTCCGGTGGCAGGGGAGACCGTCAGCCAGTTCTCGTCCCAGTAGGCCTCCCAGGTGATCCCACCGCACCCCGTCCCACCGTTCTCCACCTGGAGGGTCCACGCGGAGGTCGGAACCAACTGCCCGCTCTCCGCATCGTAGAGGAAGATGACCTCCCCATCCGGCTCGACGGTCAGCCGGTACGGTTCCCCATCCAGCAGGATCGAGTCGGAGGCGGAGCGGATCTCGCTGCCGTTGCTCAATTCGGCATAGACGGTCTTCTGACCGTTGCCGCAGGAGAGGGTCCAGGCTCGGTCCGGGTTGTACGGCTCCCACTCCGACCACTCCCCCGTCTCGTTGCGGAACCGCATCTGGGTGGCCCAGCCTGCTCCGTAGACATAGAGGGAGACGTCGCGCTGGTCGGTAGCAGCCGCCTCCCGGTTGATGACCAGGGGATAGACCCCAGGCCGGCTGCCGAAGTCGGTGGTCCAATACGTGCCATAAGTCCCGGCCCCGCTGTAGTAGCCGCTGCCGATCTCGGTGTAGTTCTCACCGAGGAGGATGGCCCGATGGCCGGGGCTGTTCAGCCAGGCGTTCACCACCGACTGGGGGCTGGTGTACCCGGCGGCGATGCATTCCCCCAGAGCGGACCAGTCGGAGTAGTAACTGCTGACCCGTTCGTACCAGGCCTTTTCGAACACCAGTTGTCCGTCGACGCGGTTGTAACTGTCGTGGTTGAAATAGTCGTCCACGGCCATATCCTGACTGTGGTAGGCGGCGGCGGCGTCCAGGTCTTCCTGCCGCTTCAGCGGAGGAAGGCGGCCGTTCTCCCACCGGGCCTGATTGATCAGTTCGACAACCTGGGCAGTGAAATCGACGCTGCTGGTCAATCCCTCCAGCACGGTCTGGGAGGCGGGCAGGTCGGCGATAGGTGCTGCGTTGCTGATGTGGACAGCCCCAATGGGACGGGACGGGTAGGGGCCTCCCTGGGCCCAGACCCGTCTTGTCGTACCAAGGAGGATCAACCAAGCCAGTATCGCGAGCGCCTTCTTTGCTGTTGTCATCGCCCAGTATACCACATTTGAGGAATTCCGCCTCCGCAACGCCCCCTGGGGGAGTTTGTCCACGAAGAGAGGATGATCCCTCGTGGGGAGCGTAATGGGATCATCCCCTTTTCGATATCGCTATCTATTTTAATCGACGGAGGAGGGAACCTCAATGGGATAATAGTACCACATTTCACAGAAAACACCTGACCGCGGGGTCCGACGCCCCGCGGTCAGGTGTGCTGGTAGGGGTGGAGGGTTACGGATCAGGGATGCACAGGACGTCGCCGATGCGGATGTAGTTGAGGTTGAATATGGAGTTGCACTCGGCGATGCGCCACATACTCACGTCGTACAGGAGGGAGATACGGGTTAAGGTATCACCGCTCTGGACGGTGTAGTAGGAGGAGCAGGCGCAGGGGAAGCCGGAGGAGAGATCGAACTGGGGTGTGCAGACCGGACCGGGTGGGAGGTAGGCATAGGCGGATGGGATAGCCAGCACCATGCCGGGCTGGATGAGGTTGGGGTTGACGACGCCGTTTTGGGTGGCGATGGCCCAGGGGCTGACACCGTATGCCCGCCCGATGCAGAAGAGGGTTTCTCCGGGTTGGACAACGTGGTAGCCCAGGATCCCCCATTGAGGGGGCGCCGCGCTCACCGCTGGCGAGACCACTAACAAGAGCAGCAGCGCCACGATCAGGAGAGAAGCGAGCCGTTTCATTTCACCACCTCCTTTCGGTACGCGGCCGACAGAGGGACTCGATTCTATTATAAGGAAAAGCGGGAAAGTTGTAAAGACCTTTTGGTATTTTAAGGAATTTTTCAATAATCTTCTTGTGGTCGAAGCGCAGGCTGCGGGGGTGGTCTGCAGCGTGGGTGGTTGGGTGTGGGAGTGCTCTTTTTAGGCCTTGACAAGTTTGGGGTACTCTGTTATAATGTGGTCGCGTTGACAAGAGAGATGAAGACGAGAAGGAGAAGGGGGGAATAGAGGGCAAGACTCCCGATCTTTCACAGTCGTGGAAGTTGCCCCGGGCGATGTGTAAACGTCGGCCGGTTTTTTGTCCCCCCTTGACAGAAACAACGAAGTGTGGTATTAATAACGGCGCAGAGGGCACCTTAACAACTGAAGAGTGGTAGGCAAGGGTGCGGATCCGGGCCACCGTCGGACTTCAACGGTCTCAGGACCGTAGTCCAATACGGAGAGTTTGATCGTGGCTCAGGGTGAACGCTGGCGGCGTGCCTAACACATGCAAGTCGAGCGATGAGGCCCCCTTCGGGGGGTACATCAGCGGCGAACGGGTGAGTAACACGTGGGTGACCTGCCCCGAGGACGGGGATAACCCCTGGAAACGGGGGCTAATACCCGATGTGCTCGGCGGTTCGTTCCGTCGAGTAAAGCTCCGGCGCCTCGGGAGGGGCCCGCGGCCCATCAGCTAGTTGGTGGGGTAATGGCCCACCAAGGCTAAGACGGGTAGGGGGCGTGAGAGCGCGGCCCCCCACACTGGCACTGAGACACGGGCCAGACTCCTACGGGAGGCAGCAGTGAGGAATATTGCGCAATGGGCGAAAGCCTGACGCAGCGACGCCGCGTGG
>DUEL01000157.1 GCA_011192125.1 Thermoflexia bacterium | reverse complement strand
CGTCCTGGCCTCCGCCTTCTTCATCCTCCCCCGCGCCACTCTCACCCTCCTCCCCGTCGGGACCACGGTGAGCGTGATCGTGCCCGTATCGGCGAGCCTGGAGGCCGAGGCCATCGATCTGGATGCCGGTGTGATCCCCGCCCGGCGGGTCGGCGACTACTTCGAGGGAAGCATCCAGGTGGAGACGACCGGCACCGCAGCCTATGAGTCGGGTAAGGCCACCGGCACCGTCCTCTTCACCAACCTGCTCCCTCAGGATGTGACCATCCCTGCCGGAACGGTGGTGCGCACCTCGTCCGGCAGTTTCCCCATCCGTTTCGCCACCACCCAGGACGTGGTGGTGCCCGCCCGAGGACAGGCTCCCGCCCCCATCGAGGCGCTGGAGGAGGGACCGGCGGGGAACGTGGGTCCAAACCTGATCAACCAGGTCGAAGGACCCGCCAGCCTGGCGGTGCGGGTGACCAACCCCGAACCGACCTCGGGAGGAATGGTGCAGGAGGTGCGGGCCGTCTCCCAGGAAGATATGGACCGGGCGCGGGAACTGTTGACCCGCCAGTTGCTGGACGAGGCATGCGAAGGGCTGAAGGTCCTGCTGGAACCGACGGAGTTCCTCCCCTGCGCCTCTCTGGAGATCCAGGCCACCGAGGCCGCCTACGATCGGTTCCTCACCGAGCGGGCGGACACGCTGGGGCTTCATATGCGCCTTCTGATCACGGGATTGGCCGTCGATCAGGGCAACGCAGGGACGGTGGCCTACGCGCGTCTGGTCCGCCGCCTGCCGTCGGGCCACGAACTGGTGGGGGCGACGTTCGAGATCGGCGAGGTGGCGGAGGAGCCGATCGGGACCGGCGACATCACCTTCTTCGTCACCGCCACCGGCTACGCTGCGGCGAAGATCGATCCGGACGCGGTGCGGGAGGCGGTGCGGGGGCGACGGCTGGATCGGGCCGTGGAGCAACTTCAGGCGGAGTTCCCGCTGGCCCAGCCGCCCCGCATCGAGGTGTGGCCCCAATGGATGCCGTGGATGCCCCTGCTCCCCCTGCGCATCGAGGTGAACGTCGTCCCGCAGGGTGGGTAGGCGGGAGGGGGTCGAGGTGCGGATCCTAGCGCTGGACGTGGGAGAGCGACGCATCGGCGTCGCCATCAGCGACCCTACCGGCACCGTCGCCCGCCCGCTTTGCACCCTCCGGCGGGGGTCGCGGGCTGAGGACTTCGCCGCCATCCAGCGGCTGATCGACGAGCACGCGGTCGACAGAGTGATCATCGGCCTGCCGCTGACCCTGCGGGGCGAGGAGGGGCCACAGGCCCGACGGATCGAACGGTACGCCCAGGCGCTGGCAGAGTCCCTGCCGGTGCCGGTGGAGATGTGGGACGAGCGATACACCACCGCCGCCGCCGAGGAGATCCTCCGGCGGGCGGACCGGCGGAGGCGGAAACGGAAGCGGGAATCGCCGGACGTGGACGCGGTGGCCGCGGCCGTCATCCTCCAGGGCTTTCTCGACAGCCAGGGAGGTCCGCCCCCGGAGCCCACCTGACACCCCCTACCCGCATCCTTGAGGAGGACTTATGGAGTCGGTGAAACGAGCGGCGCGGATCGTGCTCTTCGTGCTCGCCCTCGCCGGAGCGGGGGCCATCGCCTACGGCTTCTCCCACGCCTTCGGGACCGGGGAGGGCGGGGGCGGCGTCTCCCTCTGCAGCGTGGGCTCCCCCAAGGAGGTCGCCCTGGAGACCTACATCCAGGCCCACGCCGAGGAACTCCAGCAGCCAGCCGGCACCGACGACACGCCGGTCACCTTCGTCGTCCGGCCGGGGGAGACGGCGGCCGACGTCGCCAAACGGCTGGAGGAGGCGGGCCTGATCACCGATGCCGAACTGTTCCGCCGGTACCTCCAGTACGAGGGGCTGGACGCGGGGCTGGAGGCGGGCACCTACACCCTCCGACAGACGATGACCATCCCGGAGATCGCCCAGGCCCTGCAGAGCGGACAGCAGCCGGAGCAGGTGGTCACCATCCGGGAGGGGCTACGGATCGAAGAGGTGGCGGCGGAAGTGGCGGCCCAGACCGGGATCCCGGAATCGGAGTTCCTGGCGCTGGTCACCACCGGCTGGCGGGCGACCGACCTGGCGAACTACGGGTTCCTGGCCTCCCTCCCGCCCACCGCCACACTGGAGGGGTTCCTGTTCCCGGAGACCTACCGTCTGCCGGAGGATGCCACCGCCTACGACGTGGTAGCGCGGATGCTTTCCACGTTCGACCAGCGGGTGACGTCGGAGATCCGCCAGGCGGGAGCGGAGCGAGGGATGACCCTCTACGAGATGGTCACGCTGGCCTCCATCGTCGAGCGGGAGGCGGTGATCCCTGAGGAGCGGCCGATCATCGCCAGCGTCTTCCTCAACCGGCTGGCCGCGGGCTGGCCGCTGGGGGCCGATCCCACGGTGCAGTACGGGCTGGGGTACGACGAAACGACCGGGACGTGGTGGCGGACCCTCTATTTCGACCAACTGGGCGTGGAGAGCCTGGCCGAGATCGACCACCCGTACAACACCTACCGCTACCCCGGCCTCCCGCCCGGCCCGATCTGCAGCCCAGGGCTGGCGTCTATCGAGGCGGTGGCCTACCCCGCCGACACCGACTATTTCTACTTCATCGTCAACTGCCAGACCAACGACGGCAGCCACCTCTTCGCCGCGACGGAGGAGGAGCACTACGCCAACTTCGCCCTGTGTGGCGGGGGGCAGTAAGGATTACCACGGAGACACAGAGGGCATATATGAGCGCACGACCGACCGAGCCGACAGGTCCGCCGAAGGAGCGGGCGATCCTGGTCGGTGTACAATTTAAGGCGGAGGCCTTCTCCTCCGACGGGACCTGGCCGGTGGAGGCCTCGCTGGCCGAACTGGCCCAACTGGCCCGCACTGCCGGCATCGAGGTGGTGGGGGAGTTGACCCAGCGGCTGGACCGGCCCAACCCGGCGACCTTCATCGGCCCGGGCAAAGTGGAGGAACTGGTCGCGAAAGTGGCCGAGACCGCCGCCGACGTGGTGATCTTCGACGACGAACTCTCCCCGCGCCACCAGCGGGAGTTGGAGAAGGCGTTGGGGGAGGGGGTCAAGGTGCTGGACCGGACCGCCCTCATCCTCGACATCTTCGCCCAGCACGCCCACACTCGGGAGGGGGCGCTGCAGGTGGAGTTGGCCCAGTACGAGTACCGGCTCCCCCGGCTCACCCGGGCCTGGACCCACCTGGCGCGCCAGGCGGGCGGTCGGGCTGGTGGTGCCACCGGTGGGGTCGGCGTGCGCGGCCCCGGCGAGACGCAGTTGGAGACCGACCGGCGGGTCATCCGCCGTCGCATCGCCCAGTTGAAGCGGGAACTGGAGAAGGTCCGCGCCCACCGCAGCCGCTACCGCGCCCGCCGTCGCCGCCAGGGGCTGCCCGTCGTCTCCATCGTCGGCTACACCAACGCCGGCAAGTCCACCCTCCTCAACGCCCTCGCCGACGCCGACGTGCTGGTGGAGGACAAACTGTTCGCCACCCTCGACCCCACCACCCGCCGGGTCAAACTGCCGGGCGGTCGGGTGGTCCTCTTCACCGACACGGTCGGTTTCATCCAGAAGTTGCCCACGGACCTGGTCGCGGCCTTCCGCGCTACGCTGGAGGAGACGGTCGAATCCGACCTGCTCCTTCACGTGCTGGACGTGACCCACCCCCAGGCCCGTCGCCAGGCGCAGGCGGTGCTGGAGACACTGGAGGACATCGGAGCCATCGGGAAGCCGATGGTTACAGCGTTGAACAAGGTGGATCGACTCACCGACCCCCAGCAGGCCCTGGAGGTTGCTGAGGGCCTTCCCAATCCCGTGCCCATCTCCGCGCTGACCGGGTACGGCCTCGACCGGCTGCTGGAGGAGGTCGAGGCCGCGTTGGAGCGGGACCTGGTCCCGCTGGAGGTAGTGGTCCCCTTCGACCGGGGCGACCTGCTGCGCCTGATCCGCGAACGGGGGACCGTTGAGCGGGAGGTCCATACACCTGAGGGGACGCGGGTCGCGGCCAAAGTGCCGCGGGACCTGGTCGGCCTGTTGAGCGCTGTCTGCCGATGAGATCCGCTGTCCGGCTGGCCTGGTTTGCGGCGTTGTCCCTGCTCCTGTTGGCGGCGTGCTCGGGTCTGACCCCGCCTCCCACGCCGATCCCCCTGCCGACAGACACCCCCACACCGACGGCGACCCCCACACCGACCCCCATCCCGCCGGTCCTTTTGACCATCCGATGGCCCACCCACGTCTCGCCGTTGCGGGATTTCCTCCTGGAGGTCGAAGCGCCGGGACTGGAGGAGCGGGACCCCGACGCCCATCTGACGGCGCAGGTGTTCGACCCTTCCGGACGGATCTGGTGGATGGACGACCTGCATTCGATGGGAGACGGCACGTATCACACCGACCAGGCCATCCATCTACCGCTGCAACCGCCGCCGGGCGAATGGACGCTGCGCCTGGCAGTCGTCTCGACCGCCTCGGTGACCGGGACGCGCACGATCCGGTTCGTGCCCGAGCCGGTCCGGCTGCGCGACCTACGGATGGAGGTGCGGGAGGGGATCACCCTGCCGGTGCCCCGCGCCTTCGTGACCCTCCACGCTGAGGGGGACAAGGTGGCGGGGGCCCGGATCTGGCAAGGGGATCAGGGTGAGGTGGGGTTGTGGTGGGTACCGGGGCCGGTGAAGCCCCTGAACGGGGACACGGCCCGTGTGCTCCTGGAGGCCACCTGGCCGGGGGACGTCGAGGTCGATGTGACCGGCGTGGAGCCCGTGGAGTGGCAAGGGCTGCCGGGGTTCCGCTTCTCGGAGCGCTGGCCCCAGGGTCCGGCGGAGACCCTGATCCTGCAGGGGGAGGACTACTGGCTCTACGCGCTTCGCATTCGCGCCCTCGGCGGCCCGCTGATCCCGCCGCTCTTGTGGGACATCCAGGCCGGGTTCCGGGTCGGAGAGGGCGGACAGTAAGGGCGTCCTGACCACCGGTGCCCAGGTTCTGGCGGGAGACCATCCGGGTCGACCGGTTCGAACCGTTGTTGGGGCCGTAAAGGCCTGTATCGCTCTCGGATTAGGGGGGCTGGTATCCTGGACCGTACCGATAGACGGCGCGGCGGGGGGCGTACCGGCTGACGAACAGGTCGTGGTAGAGGAGATTCCCCGCCGCGTCGTACACCCACCGCTCCACGGTGGCGGTCAGCCCGTTCTGGGCCGACTGCCACTGGACCACCGTCCCTGGCTCCATGCTCTCGTCCAGTTGGTAGATCGGCGGACCAGGCTCCGTCTCGTCGGTGATGACCGGCCCCTCCACCTTCACCTCTCGCCCGTCGTCGGTGGAGTAGAACCGGAAGATCAGTCGGTGCGCGTCGTCTTCGATCTCCGTCTCGATCAGCAACGCGGCGTCCCGGTCGTTGCGGAACTTGAAGTCGACCTGAGGCGAGTAGATGGTCGCGTCGAAGCCAGGGCCGTACCCCATCAGTTCGTAATACCCGACCCGATGGTGGTGGTACCACCGCTCGACGATCGGGTAGCCTCCCCAGAGAGCGGCACGGAAGGCGGTGGTGGAGACCTGGCAGATCCCTCCACCCACCTCGATGGCCAGTTGCTCCCCGGCGGTGATGTAGGCCTCATCGTACCCGGCCTCCGCGCTCACCTCGCCCAGGTAGTGGTTGAAGGAGAAAATCCCTCCAGGCGGGATGACGATACCGTCGAACTTGGAAGCGGCCAGGCGGATATTGTGGTCGCGGCCGGATGGGGAGCCGATGAAGTACGAGTCCCCCTCCGCCACCAGCTCACGGATCCCCAACTCCTCCGCGGTGGCGGTATCGGGGTAGCGGGGCGGGACGGCCCGCAGGGCCAGGGGCGCAGCGTGCTGGCCTTCCTCCAGCGCGTGGAGGACGTTCTGCAGACTGGCCTCCACATCCAGCGCCCGCCCCTCGGCGCTTGGGGCGATGGGCACCAACTGGCCAGTCGCCTCGTCGAAGTGGAACCGCGCGTCCACGGGCTCGATAGCCAGGGCGGGGGCCAGCGATTCGAGGTAGGCCCGCCACGCCGATTCGTCCGGCACCACCTGCAGCCGTCCATCGACGGGTTGGACCTGGAGCATCGTCGCCAGTTCCTCCGGGGAGAGGAACCAGGGACCGGGGTCTCCCTCCCGGGGTGCAGACAGCACCAGGGCGAAAGGCTGGGAGAGGAGGCTTTCCGCATAGGTGCGCGCTTCCTCAGCCTCGGTCACTTGGGGAGGGAGTTCCCGAACGACCAGCGTGACCTCCACTCCTTCCCCTGGCGTTCCCCCCATTGCTGCCTGCACCGCTGCCACGCTGGCCTCAACGTCCAGCATCCGTCCGGTTCGGGCGGGGGTCATCACGACCGTGCCTCCCTCCAGCCGCAGGTCGGCGTCCACCGGCGGGAGGTCGATCTGCTCCGCCAGCGTCCTCAGGTACAGACGGGCTTGGGAGGGATCGAAGGAGAGCAGGGGATCCAGATCATATCCCTGGAGCAGCAGCCGGAGGTGGTCGAGGATGGTGTCGTCGGACCCCCGCCCGGCCTGGAAGGCCATCCAGGCGGTCTCCTCCGCCGCCAGGGAGAACCCCAAATCGACCGGCCGTGCGGTCCACGATCGATCGGGGCCGCGCAGCAGGATGGGGGGATGCTCTGGTGCTCCGAGCCGCTCCTGGAGAAGGGCCGCCGCCTCCGCGGGTCGTTTTCCCCCCAGCGGTACGCCCCCCACACGCACGCCTGGGTAGATCCGGTCGGCGTGCCAGGCCTCGAAGGCCAGGACCGCGCCTGCGAGGAGGGAGGCTAGAGAGATCGCAAGTATCCAGACCGTCCGGTTGCGGGACATCTTCATATCACCCGGGTTTGCAGGGGCAGGGCGGCAGAGGTGGGAATCGGCATTTTGGAATTATACCGCTCCGGTGGGGGAGGGCAAACGGGGCGTACCGCGCTGATGGGCTGGCTGAGTCAACGGCACTGGCACTTCTGCCTGCGGGTAAACAGCAGCGACCACAATTCCCGAGGGTGGAAAGTTGCCCGGCTCAAACCAACCTCACCCTCCCGTCGGGAAAGTGATAGGTGGCTAACTTTCGACAAACCGCTTCTTGACATAAAATAGAGGACCGGCACCCGGAGCCTGAAACCTGGACGGGGAAAATCTCGACCGAGGTAACGATTGATGAGGCACGAAGAACCCCATCGGAACCCGAAACCTGAAACCGAGAAGGCCCTCCGCATCCACGAACGCCTCCTCGCCGAGTACGGCGATCATCCGTGGCACCCCCGCGACCCGGTCGCCACGCTGGTCTCGACCATCCTTTCCCAGAACACCAACGACGTCAACCGGGACCGGGCTTTCGAGCGACTCCGGGCCCGGTTCCCCACCTGGGAGGCGGTGCGCGACGCGCCGCTCCCGGAACTGATCGAAGCGATCCGTCCGGCGGGGCTAGCCCCCACCAAAGGGCCCCGCATCCAAGAGGCCCTCCGCCGCATCACCGACGAGCAGGGCCGGGTCTCCCTGGACTTCCTGGCCGAGATGCCGGTGGAGGAGGCCCGACAGTGGCTCCTCTCCCTCCCCGGCGTCGGCCCGAAGACGGCGGCCATCGTCCTCTGTTTCGCCCTGGGCAAGCCCGCTTTTCCCGTGGACACCCACGTCCACCGGGTCGCGCGGCGGCTGGGTCTGATCCCGGAGCGGACCTCCCGAGAGAAGGCCCACGAACTGCTGGAGGCGATCGTCCCGCCCCAGATCTACTACCCTTTCCACCTCAACCTCATCGCCCACGGTCGGGCCGTCTGTCACGCCCGCGCCCCCCGCTGCGACACCTGCATCCTCCGCGACGAATGCGCCTACGCTTCTTCGCTTCCCCGCCTCCCTGCTGCTTCCCTCACTCTCATCCTCATCCGCCACGCCGAGACGGTCGCCAACGTGGAGGGCCGGTGGGTCGGCTGGGGGGATACGGGGCTGACGGAACGGGGACGCGCCCAGGTGGAGGCCACCGCCCGGAGGCTCGCCCGTGAGGTCCGCGACGGTGCCGCCATCTACACCAGCCCCCTCCCCCGGGCACGGGAGACCGCCGAGGGGATCGGGCGGGCGCTGGGCCTCACGCCGATCCCGGTGGAGAACCTGAGGGAGATCAACTTCGGCGACCTGGACGGAGTGACGCTGGAGGAGATGCGGACCCGCTATCCGGACCTCTACGCTCGCTGGCGGGACAAGACCGACAGCGAGTACACCTGGCCAGGCGGGGAGAAGCGGGCCGACTTCTTCCGTCGCGTCGCCGAAGCCTGCCAGGAGATCCTCTCCCGCCACGACCGAGGAACTGTCATCGTCGTCGCCCACGGCGGCACGGTCCGCGCCTGCCTGGCCCACCTGATGCCGGACAAACTGGGGAAGTGGTGGGAGTACTCGCTGGACAACTGCGGCATCACCCGCCTACAGATCGAGGATGGCACCGTCCGACTTCTGACGCTGAACGACACCTCCCACCTGCCAGAGGTGAAGAAAGAGGAACTGTAGGATGACAAAGAAGAGACGAAGACGCGGCAGACGGTTTCCCTTGTTGGTCTACACGCCGGTGGGGCAGCGATTGGGCAACCTGGGCTTTCTGCTCGCCATCGCTGGCCTAGCCCTCTGGGCACTCGCCCCCCACATCTTCGGCCCGCCCTTCGGCGTCTTCCCCTGGCGCCACCTGCTCTTGATCTTCCCCCTCGTGGGCGGGTTCCTGTTTGTCTACGGGCTGGCGGCCCGTCGCCTGGCCTACGTCCAGTGCTTCCCCACCCACTTCCGCATCCAGACCCCCTTCTACCCCCTCGTCGTCTCCTACCGGCGCGTGATGGGCACCCGCCCCGTGCAGATCGCCAAACTGTTCGACCCAGAGAAGGACAAGAGGGCCCGTCGTTACTGGCCAGAGTGGTACTGGGGGATGACGGCGATGGCGGTGGACCTGAGGAGCTTCCCGATGAGTCCCCAGTGGCTCCGCCTGTGGCTCGATCCCCATCTCTTCCTGCCGGACCGGCCTGGCTTCGTCTTCCTGGTGGAGGACTGGATGGACCTCTCCCAGGAGTTCAACGGGTTCCTGGCCGCCTACCGGGACCGGAGGGCCGGGCGGCGAAGTGCGAGACGGTAGGGGAAAACCGCAGAGACACAGAGGGCGCAGGGTTTTTGTAATTCTCTGCGCCCTCTGTAGTGGTCCCCCCTACTCCTCCAGCAGCAGATCAGCAAGGGCTTCGACGATGAGCAGGTTCGGGCCGCGGACGAGGGAGACATACCCCTGCTGCCAGGTGACACAGAGGGCGGCGCTCTCCCCATCCCAGCAGTCCCATCCGTTGTACTGCTCGTCGGCGGCCCGACCGAACCGCGCCTCACCGTAGGCAACCGCGGTGCGGTAGAACTCGTCGGCGTCCTCCATCGTGTCCCACACCGAGCGCAGGGCTAGCACCGTCTCCCCGCTGGTCCTGTTGAAATAGACCACGCCGTAGTCGCCGCCCCACCCCTCGGTCGCCGTGACGACGCGGGTGGGCTCCAGGCGGTTCTCCAGGTAGAGACGGAGCCAGAACTCGCCCAACGTCCCCTCATGGACAAGCGTCCACTCGTCCCCCAGGCCTGGCTGGAGGTCAGGGATGGGGACGGGGATCGGCGCGTCGCCAGCCAGGTACCGGTCAGGGTGGAGGATCTGTTCGGTGGAGGTGGGGGGAGCGGCGTAGGCACCGTTGATGGCGGCCCAACCTTCCCGCTCGTAGAGGGCCGTGGCGAACGACTCTCCGTAAGTGTAAGGGAAGAGGAACATCTCGCGGACCGCCTTCGGAGCAGCGTCCAGCCGCACGTGGGGAGCCCGCTCCAGTTCCTGCTGGAGGGCGAGCCGGTCAGCATCCGTGAGGACCTGTTCGATATACCGCTCTTGGAGTACCATAGCGTCCCCTTCGACCAGAGCGCGGAGCGCCAGGGATCGGTCGGCGGGGGCCAGCGTGGCCCAGTCCACGGACGACATGCCCATCCCCTCCAGGTCGAAATACTGGTCCTGGAGGGCGTGGTCCAGTTCGTGGGCAAAGACCACCTGATCGTGCACGTCGGAGATCTCGGCGTTGCTGATCAGGTAGATCGCCTCGGCCCGGGGATCGTAGAAGCCGGTGACCTGTTCGCGGAGGAGCCCCTGCCAGATCCGGTCGATGTCCGTGCCGGGGACGAGCCAGTCAAAGGCGGTGAGGACGATGGCTGCCCGTTGCAGCGCTTCCTGCTCCTCCGACTGTTGGTACCGGTGGGCGACGCGGAGGTGGAACTGCGTCTCGTTCAGCACCCAGCGGGCGACGGGACGCAGAGGCACCAGGCCGCGCAACGCGACGACCTGGCCCTCCACCTGGTCCAGTACCTCCGCCTCTTCGGGCGTCAACGGACGGGGGGTAGGAGTCGGGGTAGGAGAAGCGGAGGCCTCAGGAACAGAGGTCGGGCTGGGGGTCCAGGTGGGCGGCAGGCCTTCCGTCGGCGTCGGCGGGGCGGCAAGGTCAGCGGACGGCGATACGGGTCCTGCGGGTCGGTTCAGAAAGCCATACAGGATGGCTGCACCCAGCAGGAGAAACACCACCACGTCGCCGATGGCCAGGATCATTATGATCAGCCGCTGTCGTTTGGACATCTTTCCCCCCCGTTTGTCATGCACTCATACCGCTCGTAGTACCCCAACAATCGACCGGCCGGGTCGCGGACAGCCCGCATATAGCCCCTCCGGCTCCCATCCTCGCTGATCAATCGCTCCTCCCCACCGGCCTCAAGGAAGGTCAGCGTCTCCCGAATGATCCGCTGCGAGGTCGGGTTGTGGCAGTCCAGCACGGTTCCCCTTTCCGTTCAGATCACCGTGACGACGGAGCCCTCCGGCGTCTTGGTGACGTGGATACGGGCTGGGAAGGCGTCCTGTAGTTCCTCGATGTGGGTGATGATCAGCAGGCAGGCGAACTCGTCCTGAATGGCGTGGATCGCCTCGACCAGCCGCTCCCGCCCCTGGGCGTCCTGGGTCCCGAACCCCTCGTCCACGATCAGGGTCTGCAACTGGGCCCCAGCACGGCGGGCCAGGAGGCGGGAGAGGGCGATGCGGAGGGCGAAGTTGACCCGGAACTGCTCCCCGCCGGAGTAGTTCTCGTAAGGGCGCTCGCCCAGTTCGTCCATAATCCGGATGTCCAGCGTCTCCCGCAGTTCCCCGGCCTTGGTCTCTCGCTGGGTCTCCAACCGGACGTGCATCCGACCGTTGGTCATCCGGGAGAGGAGCCGGTTGGCCTCCGTCTCGATCTCCGGAACGGCGGCCTCGATGATCATCGCCGGGACCCCCTGGACGCCGAAGGCGGTGCGCAGTTCCTCATAAAGACCCCGCTGGTGGGCCAGTTCCTCTCGCCGCTCCAGGTGACGAGCCTTCTGCTGCTGAAGCGCGTCACAGGCGGCGAGTCGCTGCTGGGCGGCTCCCAGCCGGCGGCGGGCCTCCGCCTCGGCGGCACGGACGCGCGCCAGTTCCTCTTCGACGGCGGAGGCCTCCCGAAGCCGCTCCTCCAGCGCCTGTGCGGCCTTCTCCAATTCCGCCTGACGGGCGAGGGCTGCCCGCTCTTCCTCCTCCCAGCGACGGATCGCTTTCTCCAGCCGGGCGAGGGCCTCTCGTTCTTGTTCTACGCCAGCGCGGGCGAGGTCCAACTGGCTCTT
>DUEL01000156.1 GCA_011192125.1 Thermoflexia bacterium | reverse complement strand
TCCCGCCCCGGCGTCGGCAAGTCGGCCCTCCTGACCGCCATCGGTCTCCACGCCGCCCGGTCTGGCCTTCCCACCGCCTTTTTCTCCCTCGAGATGTCCACCCTCGAGGTCCTCTCCCGGATCGTCCAACTCCACACCGGCCTCGACCTCCGGCACCGCCTCGACGAGGAGGAGTGGGGTCGCTTCGCCGATGCCGCCGGATACCTGGCCGACCTTCCCCTCTTCCTCGACGACACCCCCGACCTGTCCGTCGCCGACCTGCGGGCGAAGGCGCTGCGGCTGGCCCTCGATCACGGCCTGCGGCTGCTCCTGGTCGACTACGTCCAACTGGCCCGCGCGCCCGGCCGGTTCGACAGCCGCTACCTGGAGGTGGGAGCCATCAGCCGCGCTCTCAAGCACCTGGCCCAGGAACTGCGCATCCCGGTCGTCGCCGCCGCCCAACTGGGGCGGGGTGCCGAGGGCCGCCGTCCCACCCTCGCCGACCTGCGGGAGTCGGGCAACCTGGAGGCGGACGCGGACACGGTGCTGCTCCTTCATCCGGTTGGGGAGGTCGCCGATCTGACCTCGCCGATGGTGGAGACGGCGTTCATCCTCGCCAAGCACCGCAGCGGGCCCACGGGTTCTTTCCACCTCCTCTTCCACCGCGCCCACCTCCGCTTCTATCCCATCGTTCGGGAGGAGGAGACGTCGTGAGCGAGGACCCTGTCTACTCCGACCTGATCGCCACCCTCTTCGCCCTCACCGGGCAGGAGGGGGACGCGCTGGTGATCCAGCGGCCCTTCGTCCGCTTCACCGGCTCGCTGGAGGCGGGGATGCTGCTGGGGCAGTTGTTGTACTGGACGCCGCGGGCGCAGGTCGCGCTGCCAGGGCCGGAGGGGGAGGAGGAAGGGGGCTGGATCGCCAAGACGGACGAGGAGTTTGCGGAGGAGTTGTGCCTGAGCCGGTACGCGCTGCGCAAGGCGCGGCAGCGGCTGGAGGGGATGGGGATCTTGGAGACGCGGGTGGCCAAGTTCGCCGGCGTGCCCACGGTCCACTACCGGCTCGATCTGGCGGCGCTGGAGAGGGCGTGGGTGGCGTGGTGTCGGGGGGAGGGGGTTCGAAAAAACGATTTTTCGAAATCGAAAAATCGATCGTGCGAAACCGGAGGAACCTATACAAAGACTACAACAGAGACTACCACACCACCACCAACGGTGTCGAACTCCGTCGAGGCGAAGGGTGGTGGTGGTGGCTTACCCCCGGATGTCCTGGAGGGGCTGGCGGTCATCGGTTACCGGAAGGACCGGGCGGCGCTGGCGGAGGTGGCGGCGGTGATGCGGGACGATCCGGAGCGGGTCCGCCGCTGGCTGGCGGAGCTGCGGGCCCATCCGGAGGACTACCGGAACCCTGCGGGCTTCTTCCGCCAGCAGGTGCTGCGGGGGGGGGGTGGAGCCGCCGTCCGGTGGGACGGTGGGGAGGAGGGCCGATCCGGGTTGCCCCCTCTGCAGCGGCACTGGCTGGCGGATCCGGCCCGACGGCACCGCCGTCCCCTGTTCTTGTACCACTCCCCTACGTTCCAGGAGGTGACGCGTGGCTGACTATCTTCACTCCGACCTGACGGGTCAGATCATCTCGGCCTACTATGCCGTCTTCTACCGCCTTCGTCACCAGCGGGCGGGGTACAACGAGGACAACCTGACCCAGGCACTGGCGGTGGAACTGCGGGCGCGGGGGCTCCGGGTCCGTACCCAGGTTCGGGTACCTCGCCGGTATCGGGGCCGTCGCATCGGCACCGACCGGGTGGACCTGGTGGTCAACGAGACGGTGCCGGTGGAGGTGAAGCGGGTGCGGAGCCTCACCGAACGGCACGAGTCCCAACTTCGGGCCTACCTCCTCGACGGTGGGTGGGCGGTGGGGTTGCTGGTCAACTTCGGCTCGGCCCAGCCCCAGGTTCGCCGCCTCTACGAGCCGACCCACGATCCGACGCGCCAGGGGGCAGAACGATGAGCACCCGTGAAATCCCGCCGACCGGAAAAATCGGCGTTCTGACACGGGTACCGTCTCCCTATCCAGGCCGATTTTCGCGGCTCCTGATCTCACCGTCGAGGCGCGGAGGGCACAGAGACCTTTTTCTCTGCGTTCCCTGCGCCTTGGTGGTGAGACGAGGCTGTCGGGAGGTGACCGGTGTGCATTCGCCTTGTCTTCGGTCACGCCGATGAGGATCTACTCCGGGCCCAGCAGGCCGTGGTCAATGCCTTCCGCCGGAGGGTGGAGTTTGGCCTCGATCACCTCGACGCCCGCCGGGTGCTGCTGGAAGCACTGAGCCCGACTTGGGGGGCTGCACCGGAGGAGTGGGCCGCCCGGGCGGCGACGGCTCTGGTGGAGGAGGTCGCCCATCTTCAGGAGGCTGCGGCGGCGGCTGCTGCGGCGCAGGCCGAGGCGGATCACCTGCGGCGGGAGTGCGAATCCCTCCGCCGACGTTTTGCCGAGCGTGAGGCGGAGCCGCTGCGGGAGCGGGTGCGGATCCTCACCGTCGAACGGGACCGGTGGCGGGAGGAGGCCCGCCGG
>DUEL01000155.1 GCA_011192125.1 Thermoflexia bacterium | reverse complement strand
TCGGCGCGGGGACGATGGGGCACGGGATCGCACAGGTATGCGCGACCTACGGATACCGGGTTACTCTGATCGACATCGTACCAGAGCAGTTGGAGCGGGCGCTGGCAGCGATCGAGAGATCGGTGGAGAAACTCCACGCCAAAGGCCGTCTGACCGACGAACAGCGGGAGGCGGCGCTTTCCAACATCGCTACCGCCACCGAACTGGATGCGGCGGCCGAGGCCGATTTCGTCATCGAGGCAGTGGTGGAACGGGTGGACGTGAAGAAGCAGGTCTTCGCCCGCCTGGACGAACTGGCCCGTCCCGAGGTGATCCTCGCCAGCAATACCTCCTCGATTTCCATCACCGAACTGGGGGCGGCGACCCGGCGGCCGGATCGAGTCATCGGGATGCACTTCATGAACCCGGTGCCCCTGATGAAATTGGTAGAGGTCATCCGGGGACTGGTTACCTCCGACGAGACCACAGATGTCGTCGTCGACCTGGCGAAGCGGCTGGGCAAGACCCCGGTGGAGGCGCAGGATTACCCGGGCTTCATCTCCAACCGCATCCTCTGCCCGATGATCAACGAGGCGATCTATGCCCTGATGGAGGGGGTTGGCACGGCGGAAGCGATCGACACGGTGATGAAACTGGGAATGAACCATCCGATGGGGCCCCTGGAGTTGGCCGACCTGATCGGGCTGGATGTGGTCCTCAGTATCCTAGAAGTGCTTCACAAAGGCCTAGGGGATGACAAGTATCGGCCCTGCCCGCTACTGCGGCGGATGGTCGCTGCAGGCCACCTGGGCCGCAAGACCGGGCGCGGGTTCTACGTCTATGAGTAGTTCGACCGTCGGGCGGGGGTGATGGAGGGAACGTTCTGGCCTTACGTCGTGGCGCTGGGGGTGTGGGGCGGGTTGGCGCACCTGATCCTGCTCCTGCTGCTGGTCTTCCGCAGGGATGGGGAGACGCCCAACAAACTGGCCCGGGCTTATCTGGGCCTCTCCCTGGTGTGGATCGCCGCCGTCGCATTCGCCGATCTGGAAGCGCTCTTCCTGCCGGTCGTCACCGATACAGCGGAACTGCTCCTCCCTGTCCTGGTCACCAGCCTTATGCTCCTTGAGACGCTTCTGGCCTGTTCCTTCCTGGACGCGCCAGCCCTGCCCGCTATCGCGGCGGCGGGGGGGACGTGGTGTGTTATCCTTTTCGGTGCCGCGGTCTACCTGGCTGTCCAACCCACGCCCGACGTCCCTCTCCGAGAGGCGGCGGTAGGGGGATGGGGAGTGCTGGGGCTGGTGCAGGTGGGCCTCGCGATTCGTGGGCTGGCCCGCAGCCGCCTGGCCCTCCATCGCAACCGGGCCCTGTACTGGCTGCTGATCGCCATCCCTCTGACGGGAGGACAGGCGGCGACGTTGATGCCCTTCGGACCGTGGCGGGGTGTGGGGCCTCTCCTGCACCTGCTGGGGGCCGTTGCCTTGTCCCGAGGGGTGCTCAGTCTCTGGTTGCCCAACGTCGTGGCCTTTCTGCGCTCGATCCTCCGTTTCCTCTTCCTGGCGACTGTCACCGCGGCGATGCTCGTCGGGATCGTGTTGGGGGCTGAAGCCCTGAGAGGCCGTTTCCCCCCGACGTTTCCCCCGATGGTGCCGCTCATCCTCCTCGCTGGGGCAGCGGCGTTGATCTACCTCCCCCTGTATCGCGTCCTTACCCGCCTGGCCGACCGACTGCTGGAGGGGGTAGGATTCGATCCCGCCCAGGCGCTCCAGGAATACAGCCAGACCATCGGTGCGATTCTCAATCTGGAGCAGCTGGCCTCGGTGGCCGTGGGGACCGTGGCTGAGGTGTTAGGTGTGCAGCGAGGGGCGTTGCTGGTGGCGACGGAGGCCGAGCGGGGCGGGCTCCTGTTGCGACCGGTGCCTGGGCAGGGGGAGATACCGGAGGAGCCGGTCGAGTTGGAGCCGATCAGTCCCATCCTGGCTCGTATCCGGGATGAGGACAAGCCTCTCTTTCAGTACGAGGTCGAGCATCATCCGGCCCTCCGTGAGGCTCCGGCCCGGGAGCGGGAGTGGCTCCGCAATCTGGAGATGGAGGTTTATCTTCCCATCCGCTCGCAGGAGGGGCTGGTTGGCTTGCTGGCCCTTGGAGCGCAGCGGGGGGGAGAGCCGTATAGCCCCCGCGAGGTTCAGTTCCTCAGCACCCTGGCCCACCAGACGGCTGTCGCCCTTCAGAACGCCCGGCTGGTAGAGGGGCTCCAGGCCCTGAACCGTCGCATCACCCAGCTCCACGAGAACCTGCGTGCTGCCTATGAACGGCTGGCGCGCCTGGACAAGGCGAAAGCCGATTTTCTGGCCATCGCTTCCCACGAGTTGCGTACCCCGCTGGCCCAGGTCCGGGGGTATGTGGACGTCCTCGCCGATCTCGCGGAGAGCGGGGTGTTGACCCAGGAGCAGATCCGACGGATCGCGGAGAACATCTCCCGTCCTACCCGTCGGCTGGAGAACATCATCAGCGCGATGTTGGATGCAACGCAGATCGACACGGAGGGGTTGGCCCTTCACTTCGCGCCGACGACCATCGCCCTGATCATTCGGCTGGCCCTCGAACCGTGGCTTTCTGCGTTGAAGGAGCGCAACCTCACCCTTACGACTCAGGGGCTGGAGGACATCCCCCCCATTCAGGCCGATATGGAACGGCTGACCCAGGCGTTCAGCAATCTCATCTCCAACGCCATCAAGTTCACGCCAGATGGGGGGAAGATCGCGATCGAAGCGCATCCTCTGGACGAGGAGCACTTTGAGGTCACAGTCGCCGACACCGGGATCGGGATCAGTAAGACCGACCAGGAGCTGATCTTTGAGAAGTTCTACCGGGTCGGCAGTGCCAGCCTTCATTCCTCTGGTGAGTTCAAGTTCAAAGGAGGTGGCCCGGGCCTTGGCTTGCCTATCGCCCGAGGCGTGATCGAGGGGCACGGGGGATGCATCTGGGTCGAGAGCGAAGGGTACGACGAGGAGAGGTGCCCGGGTAGCACGTTCCACGTAGTGCTCCCCTACAGGGCCCACCGTGGACCGTGCCGGTGGAGGCGGCCCGCAGAGGCCCAACCTGCTGGCGACGGGCTGTAGTCCACAGGTTCAACTCAACACAGCGGAGAAACATGCCCCGCCTGGGACGGGGATGGGTGAAATGCACCCTACTTCCCTGCTTCCTGACTTCCAAAAGGTAGAGATTGAGGGAGCGGGGGTACCTGGTGAAGACCGTGGAGGGAGGTGCCGAGATGAAGACAGTCGTTGGAGCTGCATTGGGCGAGTGCGTGCACGTAGCGGGAGTGATCAGCTTCCTGCGGCTAGCGGAGGCCGCCGGGTGGCGGACGATCTTCCTGGGGCCCGCGGTCCCGCCGGAGGAGGTGTTGGAGGTTGCCCGCCGGGAGAAGGCCGACTTGGTGGGCGTCTCCTACCGGTTGACTCCGGAGACGGGGGAGCGGTTGCTGGCGGAGTTCGCCGAGGCTGCCGACGACCTGCGCTCTGCCGGGGTCCGCTTCGCCTTCGGTGGGACGCCTCCCGTCGCCGAACGGGCCCGCGCCCTGGGCTTTTTCGAGCGGGTCTTTGAGGGGGGAGAGCCTGCTGAGGTGGTCCTGGCCTACCTCAAGGGCCAGCCGACCGAGGGGCTGACCGAGGCCGACTTCCCTCAGACCACTGTTGAGCGCATTAAGTGGAAGCATCCCTTTCCCATCCTCCGCCATCACTTCGGCCTGCCGACAATGGAGGCCACGGTGGAAGGGATCGGTCGCATCGCCGAGGCCGGGGTGCTGGACGTTGTCTCTCTGGGGATCGACCAGGATGCCCAGGAGAACTTCTTCCACCCGGAGCGGCAGGACCCCCGTCGACGGGGGGCGGGAGGGGTGCCGGTGCGGTCCCCGGACGACTACCGGGCTCTCTACAAGGCCAGCCGTCGCGGTAATTACCCGCTCCTCCGCACCTATTCCGGCACCGACGACTTCATCCGACTGGCCGAGGTGTATGTCGAGACGATCAACAACGCCTGGTGTGCGATCCCCATCTTTTGGTTCAACCAGATGGACGGGCGTGGCCCGTGGGACCTGGAGGGATCCATCCGAGAGCACCAGAAGGTGATGGCCTGGTACGGGGAGCGGAACATCCCGGTGGAGTTGAACGAGCCGCACCACTGGGGGATGCGGGATGCACCCGACGTCGTCTTCGTCGTCTCCGCATACCTCTCCGCCTACAACGCCCGCGCCTTTGGCGTGAAGGACTACATCGCCCAGATGATGTTCAACAGTCCGCCAGGCCTCTCCGACCGGATGGACCTGGCGAAGATGCTGGCCTGCCTGGAGATGATCGAGCCGCTGGCAGGGCCGAACTTCCGCATCTGGCGACAAACGCGGACGGGGCTCCTAAGTTACCCGCTGGACATCGATGCGGCGCGCGCCCACCTGGCGGCCAGCATCTACGTCCAGATGGCCCTTAGACCCCATATCCTCCATGTCGTCGGTCACGTGGAGGCCCACCATGCCGCCACGGCCGAGGACGTCATTGAAGCCTGCAAGATGGCCCGCCGGGTGGTGGAGAACGCCATCCACGGTCAGCCGGATATGACACGTGATCCAGAGGTCCAGGAGCGGAAGGAGGAACTGATCCGGGAGGCGAAGGTGACCCTGGCGGCCATCCGCGCGTTGGCAGGTCCCGATGTGGAGGATCCTTTGACCGATCCTGCCACATTGACGCGGGCGGTGACCAGTGGGGTGATGGACGCTCCCCATCTAAAGAACAACCCCTTCGCCCGCGGCCAGATCGTCACCCGCATCGATCGGCGGGGGGCCTGCGTCGCGGTGGACCCGGAGACGGGCGAGCCGATCTCTGAAGAAGAGCGCATCGCTCGCCTGGGTATCCGCCTGTAAGAACGTGCAGTTCGAATCGCGAATTTTGCGTCTCGGATCCTGAACGCCAACAAGGAGGTGAGGCAATGAGCGACAAGACCCACTACACCGTCATCGGCGCTGGACACGGCGGAAAGGCAATGGCTGCCCACCTGGCCCTGATGGGCTTCCCGGTCACGCTGTACAACCGGACCCCGGAGAACGTCGCCGCTGTCAAGACGCGTGGCGGGATCGAACTGACCAGTTATGAGGGCGGTCCCCACGGGTTCGGCCGCCTGGATCTGGTTACCTCCGACATGGCGGAGGCCCTGGAGCGGGCCGAGGTCATCATGGTCGTCGTCCCCTCCACTGCCCATGCCGACATCGCTCGCAAGGCCGCGCCTTATCTGAAGGACGGGCAGATCGTGGTGCTGAACCCTGGACGGACCGGAGGGGCGCTGGAGTTTCGGCAGGTGTTGAAACAGGAGGGCTGTGAAGCCGACGTCACCGTGGCAGAGACAGAGACGCTGATCTACGCCAGTCGGTCCGAAGGACCGGCCGAGGCGCGCATCTTTCGCATCAAGGAGGCGGTGGGGGTAGCGGCGCTCCCTGCCATCCGTACCCGTCGCGTGTTGGAGGCGCTCTCGTCTGCCTACCCGCAGTTCATCGATGGGGTGAGCGTCCTCCACACCGGCTTGAACAACATGGGAGCCATTTTCCATCCGGCCCTCACACTCCTCAACGCCGGTCGGATCGAGTCCACTGGTGGGGATTTCCAGTTCTACATCGACGGGGTTACCCCATCCGTCGCCCGTGTGCTGGAGGCGCTGGACCGGGAGCGGGTGACCGTGGCCTCGTCGCTGGGGATCCGCGCCCGGACCGCGCTGGAGTGGCTCCGCATCGCTTACGATGCGACCGGCAACGACCTCCACGAGGCGATCCACAACCAGCGAGGCTACTACGGCATCAGGGCCCCACGCACGTTGAACCACCGGTACATCACCGAAGACGTGCCGATGAGTATGGTCCCCATCGCCGCCCTGGGGCAGCGATACGGGGTCCGGGTGCGAGGGATGGAAAGCCTCATCCGCCTGGCATGCATTATCCATCAGACCGATTACTGGCGCAAAGGGCGCACGTTGGACAAACTGGGGATCGAGCACCTCAGTGTGTACGAGGTGACGCGGTATGTGATGGAAGGGGATGTGTAACCCCCGTTTCCCGCAGGTTCGCAGCCTGCGGGTTTTTTTATCCCACCACGGGGACACGGAGGGCACAGGGACGGTTAACCTCTCTTTAACATCCCGCTAGCCTCGGGGTAACGGTGTCGGGATATGGTAGCCCAGGAGGCGCTCGATGTTCCGACGCAACTGGGTCGACCTTCTGATCACGATCGTGATCTTCGGTCTCTGCCTGGGGGTCTACAACGCTACGCTGACCCCCAGCCTCTCCTACGTCAGTCCGGACGGGAACGAGCTGGCGACGGTGTGCTATACGCTGGGGCTCGCCCACTCGACAGGGTATCCACTTTACACCTGGTTGGGTAAACTGTTCACTTTTCTACCTGTCGGCGACGTGGCCCACCGGGTGAACCTGATGAGCGCAACGCTGGGGGCGGCAGGGGTGGCCTTTCTCTACATCGTCCTGCGCTTGCTGACCTCCGACCTGAGGCAGCGGGCCGCCTCACGAGCCGCCTCCGCGTTCGCCGCCCTTCTCTTTGGCTTCTCCCGCACTTTCTGGTCGCAGACGACCATCGCCGAGGTGTATGCGCCTAACGTCTTTATGCTCACCCTGACCCTGGTTCTGCTTCTCTGGTGGGCCCGGGTGGAAGAGCGGGATCGACGGAATCGCCCGAGGGGGGAGGTCTGGTGGCGACGGTTTCTCCCTTCTTGGCGCTCGGCTCTGCTTTTGTTCGGATTTGGCCTTTGTTTTGGCCTCTCCTTGGGCACCCACATGTCCAACCTGGGGTTCGCCCCCGCCTTCGCACTGTTCGCGCTGCTCGTCGGCCCGTGGACAACGCTCAGCCCCCTGGGAGGCGGCGCAGCGGTGACGGGGTTCCTCCTGGGACTTCTTCAGTTCCTGTGGCTGCCGCTCCGTGCCCATACTCTGCTGGACGCGCCGATGCGGGCCAACGCGCCTACCACCCTGCGCGGCATCTACAACTACACGCTGGGGGCCTTTCCCCAGTTCAAGTTCGCTTTCCCCCTCACCGCCCTGCCTGACCGGGTGGTCGTTTACCTTTATTTCCTGGTTCAGCAGTTCGGGTTCGTCGGCGTCCTTCTGGGGATCGGGGGGATGTGGTTGTTGCTCTTCCGCCGTCCCCGTCGGTTTTTCCTGTTGATCGGGATGTACCTCGTCCACGTCTGGTTCTTCATCCAGTACCGCGCGTTCGATCTGGACGTCTTCTTCATCCCTGCCCATCTCGTCTACGCGCTTTTCATCGGCTACGGGGTGGGGTGGGGGCTCAAGCACGTAGCGAAGGTGCGATCGTCGGCTCTCCGATGGGCGCTGGTCGGGCTGGTGGTGTTGGCTCTCGCGCTGGGCCTGGTGAAAGAGGTGAGGGCCAATTGGGCGGTCAACGACCGCTCGACCGACACGGCGATCAACGATTTCTACGAGAACGTCTTCGACCTGCTGCCGGAGGGGGCTGTCCTCCTGAGCCGTGGCGGAGTGTTCGGGTACGACCTGTTCTACTTCCGACTCGTCTACGACGTCCGCCCCGACGTTCTGATCCCCGCGTTGGAGCCTGGACTCTCCCCCGAGGCGCTGGTCGGACGGGAGGTGTATTCCACGGTCCCGCCAGCCGAACTGGGAGGCCGTCGTAACCCGTGGTCGCCGCCCCCGGACTGGGTTCCCTCCGACGTCTGGGCGGTGCCGGTGTTGATCGGGAACACCGTTGCACAGGGGACCAACCGACCGCTTGTCCTCTATCGCCTTACCGAGGAGCCGCCCCCACTGATCGTCGCCGACGCTCAGCCCGAGCACCGGGTGGAAAAACGGCTGGGTGGGCTGACATTGGTGGGGTACGACCTGGAGGAGGATTCGGTGGAGGCCGGAGGGACGTTGCACTTGACTCTGTACTGGCGGGTAGAGGGCGCACCGGGGCGGCTGCAGGTCGGGACGGCGCTGGGAGGTGTGCTATTGGAGGTCCATCCGCTCGGGATGGGAAACCTGGAGCGGTACGTGGAAACCTTCCACCCCCCACGGAATGGGGTGCTGGTTGAGGAGTACCGGGTCGTGATCCCCCGCCGGACGGAGCCCGGCAGCGCGCCGCTGGAGGTGGTGGTGGCGACCGGTGGGGGTCTGGAGAAGCCCCAGGCGGTGGAACGGGTTCCGTTGCAGGAGATCACCGTGCTGGTCCCGGACGTTGGTCGATGAGGGATCTGGGAGGCTGGGATGTCGAGGGGACATAAACTGATGGTCGGCCTTGGGGCCGTCCTCATTGTGGGGATGCTCCTGGTGGCTGCCTTCTCCCTGGGAGTGTACGTGGGGGAGCACGGGTGGACCTGGCGGGGGGTCTCCCTCGCCGGGCCGCAGCCAGCTCCTCGCCCAGGGGGTGGCCCTCCACCTCCCAACCTCCCCGGCCTGGGGCAACCCGACCTGGTGGGGCGGGTGCGGGGGGTCGAGGAGGGTAGGTTGAGCCTCGCCACCCCCGAAGGCCCGCGCGTGGTGGAGGTCGCGGACCAGACCCGGGTGCGCACAGTGGAGGGGGAGGAGAGACCGCTGGATGTGCTGCAGCCGGGCGATCTGGTGGCCGTCTTCGGCCACCCGGGCGACGGCGGCAGGACGCTGGTGGCGGACGTGCTGGTCTTGCTCCCTCCCAGGTGAGCGCCGTCCGCTTTGGGAAAACCACGGAGGCGCGGAGGACGCAGAGAGCCTTTCGGGGAAACGCTCTGTCCTCTGCGCCTCCGTGGTGGGAATCTGTAACGTCCGCGACTTGTGCTCCGCTGCGTGCTGTGCTACAACAATCCCAAATCTTCTGGGAGGACAGGGATGACATCGACACCACGGTACGCCGCAGCGATCGACCAGGGCACCACCGGCACCCGCTTTATGATCTTCGACCGGCAGGGGCGAGTCGTCGCCTCTTGCTACGAGGAGCATGCCCAGATCTACCCCCGACCCGGATGGGTGGAGCACGACCCGCTGGAGATCTGGGAGAAGACCCGGCGGGTGATCGCCGGTGCGCTGGAAGAGGGAAACGTCTCACCGGAGGAGATCGCAGCCATCGGGGTCACCAACCAGCGGGAGACCACGGTGGTATGGGATCCGAAGACCGGCGAGCCGCTCCACAACGGCATCGTCTGGCAGGACACGCGGACGCGGGAGATCTGCCAACGGCTGATCGCCGACGGGCTGGAGGAAACCTTCCGCGCCAAGACCGGCCTCCCGATCGCTACCTACTTCTCCGGGCCGAAACTGAAGTGGTTGCTCGACAACGTCCCCGGCCTGCGAGAGAAAGCGGAGCGGGGCGAGGCGGTCTTCGGCACCATCGACACCTGGATCATCTGGAACCTGACCGGTGGGCCCGCGGGCGGAGCCCACGTCACCGACGTCACCAACGGCAGCCGCACGATGCTGATGGACCTGCACCGGCTGGATTGGGACGACGAACTGCTGGAGATCTTGAACATCCCCCACCGGATGCTCCCCCAGATCCGTCCCTCGTCCGACCCCACCTTCTACGGCACAACGGCGACCGACGGCCCTGTGGGGGCGTCGCTCCCCGTCTGCGGGGACCTGGGGGACCAGCAGGCGGCCCTCTTCGGGCAGGCCTGCTACGAGCCGGGCGAGGCCAAGAACACCTACGGCACCGGCTGCTTTATGCTCCTCAACACCGGCTCCGAGCCGGTCCCCTCCGGGAGTGGCCTCCTCACCACGGTCGCCTACGGCCTGCCAGGGGGGACCACCTACGCCCTGGAGGGGTCCATCGCCATCACCGGCGCGGCGGTCCAGTGGCTTCGGGACAACCTCGGCCTGATCCGCAGCGCGGCGGAGACGGAGGAGATCGCGCAGAGCGTGGAGGACGCCGGGGGGATCTACTTCGTCCCGGCCTTCTCCGGCCTCTTCGCCCCGTACTGGGATATGGACGCCCGCGGCGTCATCGTGGGCCTGACCCGATACGTGACCCGTGCCCACCTGGTGCGGGCCACGCTGGAGGCGATCTGCTACCAGACGCGGGACGTGCTGGAAGCGATGCGGACCGACTCCGGCATCGAACTGACCGCCCTTAAGGTGGACGGCGGCGCGACGGTCAACAACTTCCTGATGCAGCTCCAGGCGGACATCCTCGGTGTGCCGGTGATCCGGCCTAGCGTCAACGAGACGACGGCGCTGGGCGCGGCCTACGCCGCCGGTCTTGCGGTAGGGTTCTGGTCGGATCTGACGGAACTGCGGGAGAACTGGGGCGTGGACCGAATCTTCGAGCC
>DUEL01000154.1 GCA_011192125.1 Thermoflexia bacterium | reverse complement strand
GGGGGGGGGGGGGGGGGGAGGGGGTGGGGTGCGGACCCTCCCGCCGTGCATACCGCCGCAGCAGGGTCCGCATGTTGTGCAGTTTGGTCACCACCAGCGCCCGCGCCGTCTCCAGCGCCCAGGCGGGGTCGGTGGCCCGCTCGTACTGGCGGAGCCGCAGGAGGCCGTTGCCCCCGGTCGGCCCCACCAGCCGACCCCGATACCGCCCCCGCACCGTCAGGAAGGCCACGTCGATCCCCCGGTCCAGCAGGAAGGACAGCGCCGGGGTGGTGACGGAGACGTTGCCCAGGATGATCACCTGCTCGACGTGGACGGCGGGGACGGCGGCGATCTCCTCTCCTTCCTTCTCCACCACCAGGCGGCGGTTCCGCAGGCTCAACTTCGCCCCCTGGGTGGTGATGTACAACGGTGGCATCGGTTCCCCCTTATGAAGGTATGCGGTTGTTAAGGTGCTATAGCCTCTCTCCTGCTCAGGACGTCCTCCGCGCACGGGCGGCATCCCGCTGCCCTTGCAGGTCCAGTACCTCCGCCACCTCGTACCGCGGTGGCAGAGAGCCCTCCACCGGGCGCAGGCGCAGACAGGGGGGGAAGTACCCCATTCGCCCGTGCAGTTCCGCCAGCAGGAGGACGGCGATGAAGTTGAGGGCAGGTGGGACCACGAGGATAGGCGTCGTCTGCCACTCCTGTGGCGAAAGGCCCGCCCGATCGACCAGTTCGACCACCTGCGGCCCGAAGGGTGCGTTGTGGTCGAAGTGGACCGGTACTTCGATCACCCGCTCTACCTTCTGCCCGGTCAACGATTCGACCCGGGCGATCTGGTCAGGGGTGAGGGGGTGGGAGAGGTTAAGGATGAGCATGGTTCACCTATAGCCTTTCGAGGATTCTCTCGATCAACTGCTCACGGTCCTCAGCCGACAGACTGCCCTTTTCGTCGAAACTGGGGAGTTCAATCACAGTGATGTCCCGCGCTTTCGCCAGGTCCCGCAGGCTCTCTTGGCTTTCGTCCCACGCCGTCCCCAGAATGAGGAACCGACGGGTGTGGATGCCCAGGAACTCCCGTGCGCTGGCGGTGGCAAGTTGTTCGATGGGACGTTTCTTCCGGGCTGCTTTTCCCCTTTTCACCTCGGCGATGCCGATCCGGTTGCCCTGCCGGATGACCAAGTCGATCTCTATTGCGCCTCCGACTTTCACGTTTGGGAGAATCTCGTCCACATGGGGCTCCAACGTGGCATAGACAGCTCTTTCGAACGCCCCTCCCTCACCGGGGGCGAAGCCTTCCGCCTTGTCGTACTCTCCCACGTATGCTCGCAAGTAATCGTCGATCGTAATCGTCGTTCCGAGGCTTTCCTGTTTTTCCAGTCCAATCGTGCCCTGCGGTGAGATGGAATAGACGTATAGCACCGTCCGATCTCGCCGAGTCTCTACGTACACGAAGGGCGCGCCGCGCCGGTGAGCCAGTTCAAAGGCGGCTAGGACCATCGGCTTCGTCCCTCCGGTGAGGTTGAAAATCAACGAGAATCCACCTACGTTTTCCTCCAAGAAGTGTGCCAGCGAGTCCCGCGCTCGGGGGATGTCGTAGGCCTCCACTTTGTGAAGTAGGCATCGACAGGAGGTTTCCAGAAGTCGTCGAAGGTTTTCGGCTGTACGATGGGTGTAGTCGGTGTATACCAGTACCGCTACGTCCGGCTCGAGGTGTCGGACCGGCAACAAGTTAGGGGCCGGTTGCTCCCCTACGAGAAGTACCATTGCGCTTTGTCGGATCTCTCTCATTTGCATAGAGCCCTCCCGCCCTGGGCTGGAAGCCCAGGGCTTATGTTGCGAAGCCCCTTTGGGGCTGTGGTGGAGCCCGTAGGGCTTTGCACCTGAGCCCGACGCTTCTGGCTCCGCCCCGGGCTGGAAGCCCGGGACTTATGTTGCGAAGCCCCTTTGGGGCTGTGGTGGAGCCCGTAGGGCTTTGCATCTGAGCCCGGCGCTTCTGGCTCCGCCCCGGGCTGGAAGCCTGGGGCTTATGTTGCGAAGCCCCTTCGGGGCTGTGGTGGAGCCCGTAGGGCTTTGCACCTGAGCCCGGCGCTTCTGGCTCCGCC
>DUEL01000153.1 GCA_011192125.1 Thermoflexia bacterium | reverse complement strand
TGGGCGTGGAATCGCCCGCGGAGAAGGAGTTGTACAACGGCCTCTCCCGCTACGTGCAGGAGCAGTACAACAAGGCCCTCACCCGCGACCGGCGGCGTAACGTGGCCTTCGCCCTGGTCATCCTCCAGCGGCGGCTGGCCTCCAGCACCTACGCCCTCTACCGCTCCCTCCAGCGGCGCAAGAAGCGGCTGGAGGAACTGTTGCAGGGAGCATTGGAAGGAGTCCCGGCAAGGGTCGGTCGCGTGGACCTCGACGCGGTGGAGGACCTGAGCGAGGCAGAGCGCTGGGAGCAGGAGGAGATCTGGGAGACGCTGAGCGTCGCCGAGAACCGGCGCGAACTGGAGCGGGAGGTCCGGACACTGGAGAACCTCATCCGCCAGGCGGCGGCCATCATCCAGCGCGGCGACGAGGTGAAACTGCGCCACCTGCGGGGGGCGTTGGCGGAACTGAACCGTCGCTTCCCCGGCGAGAAGGTCCTCATCTTCACCGAATCCCGCGACACGCTGGAGTATCTGGAACGGCGCATCCGCGAGTGGGGCTATTCCGTCTGCACCATCCACGGCGGGATGCGACTGGAGGAGCGGGTGCGGATGGAGGGGGTCTTCAAGAACGAAGCCCAGGTGATGGTCGCCACCGAGGCCGCCGGAGAGGGGATCAACCTCCAGTTCTGCCACCTGATGATCAACTACGACATCCCCTGGAACCCCAACCGACTGGAGCAGCGGATGGGCCGGATCCACCGGTACGGGCAGACCAAAGAGGTCTACGTCTTCAACCTGGTGGCCAAGGACACCCGCGAGGGCCGGGTGCTGACCCGGCTGTTTGAGAAACTGCAGGAGATCGAGCGGGCGCTGGGCAGCGACAAGGTGTTCGACGTACTGGGCGACATCTTCTACGGCAAAGACCTGGCCCAACTGATGGTGGAGGCAGCGGCCAGCGCCCGCGACATCGACGAGATCCTGGCCGAACTGGATGTGCGGGTGGACGAGGAGTACCTCGCGCAGGTGCGGGAGAGGCTGGGTGAGAGCCTGGCGACCCGCTACATCGACTACACCCGCATCCGGGAGATGGCCACCCAGGCCAAGGAACACCGGCTGATCCCCGAATACACCGA
>DUEL01000152.1 GCA_011192125.1 Thermoflexia bacterium | reverse complement strand
GGTCGGGGCCGGGTGGACGACGAACTCACCCCCCAGGGGTACGAGGAGATCCTGAACTGGGTGTACGAGGCAGCCCTGAACTCCCCCATCCCGCTGCGGGTCACCTGCGGTCCGCAGTTTATGCGGCTGGTGCTGACCCGGCAGAAGGAAGGTGATGTCCCTCCGAACCTGGTGGGCGGGCAGGGAAAGGCAGGCCATCCGGGGATGGACCACATGAGCCGGGGGTGTCTGGCCGGCGTGGGGTACTGCTTCATCTCCTACCGGGGCGAGGTCTATCCCTGCGGCTACCTGCCGGTGCTGGCCGGTGATGTCCGTCAGCAGGACTTCCGCACGATCTACCAGGAGTCGCCCGTCTTCCAGAGCCTACGGGACCTCAGCCGACTGCAGGGAAAGTGCGGGATCTGCCCCTTCGTCCGCCACTGCGGCGGCTGCCGCGCCCGGGCCTACAGTCTGACGGGCGACTATCTGGCCGAGGAGCCCTACTGCGTGTACGAGCCGGACCGCCGGAGGTGAGAGAGATGGACGAGGAGAGAAAAGAGCCACGGACCCCGTCGAAGCGATCGTACCCGCCTTTTTACGAGCGGGCGATCCCCGTCGCCCTGGGGATCATCATCCTGGGCATCGCCATCTTGATCGTCGTCATCCTCGCCGTTCTCCTGGGCTGGGTCCCGGGCGGGGGGTGAGGTGTGAAACACCACAGAGAATGAAAAACACTCCGTGTCCTCCGTGCCTCTGTGGTTAAGCCAAACGAACGAGGAGGCAGTACGATGAGCGTCATCAACACGTTGTTACCCTTCACTTCCTCTGTTATCAGTTTCGTCTTCGCCGGTCTGGTGCTTCGGCGGTACGCGGCACGCAGGGGGCTCCACCTGCTGCTCTGGGGCATCGGCCTGGTGTTCTACGCCATCGGCGGGTTCTGCGAGGCGTACTACGGAGCGTTCGGATGGAACCCGCTGATCTTCCGCCTGTGGTACCTGTGCGGGGCCATCCTGGTGGCGGCCTGGCTGGGCCAGGGCACGGTGTACCTGTTGGCCAACCGAAGGCTGGCCCACGGGCTGATGGTGCTCCTGGGACTGGCGTCGGCGTACGCCGCAGTCCGCGTCTTCACCGCACAACTCGACCCCAGCCTGATGACCACCAGCGTCCACACCGGCAGCGAGTTGAGCGGCCACGCCATCGTCACCCCCGGGGTGCGCGTTCTGACGCCCTTCTTCAACCTGTACGGCACCGTGGCGTTGGTGGGGGGTGCGGCCTGGTCGGCCTGGATCTTCTGGCGGAAGCGCATCCTCTTGCACCGCACCATCGGCAACGTCCTCATCGCCGTCGGCGCGATGTTGCCGGCGTTCGGAGGGACCTTCAGCCGCTTCGGGGTGCCCGGCGCCCTCTACATCGGTGAGTTCCTCGGCGCGGTGCTGTTGTTCGCCGGCTTCATCCGGGCCACCACGCCGATGCGCACCGAGGGCGAGTAGAGCCTGACGGATGGAGCTAACCGCGATAACGCACCTGGATGCCATTGATCGCACGCTTCTGGACCTGCTGCAGCAGGGCCTACCTCTAGAGGCGGCTCCCTTCGCCGTCCTGGGCCGACGGCTGGGCGTCGGGGAAGGGGAGGTACTAGCCCGCGTCCGGCGGTTGAAGGAGGCGGGGGTGATCCGGCAGATCGGCCCGATCTTCGATTCCCGCCGCCTCGGATACCGGAGTACGCTGGTCGCCTTCCGGGTGGAGCCGGAGCGGCTCGACCGGGTGGCCGGGCAGATCAGCGGACACCCCGGCGTCAGCCACAACTACGCCCGCGACCATACCTATAACCTCTGGTTCACCCTCACCCTGCCCGGCGAGCGGGATCTGGAGGCAGAGGTAGAACGCCTCGCCACGGAGAACGGAGTGGAGGATTATCTCAACCTCCCGGCGCTGCGCGTCTTCAAGATCGGCGTCCGCTTCGATCTCTCAGGCAGCCCCTCCGCCGCGCCGGATCGCCCCTCGACACCCGCTTCCGCCGATTCGGTCCCCCTATCCCCCTTCGAGCGGGAGGTCGTGCGGGCGGTGCAGGGCGACCTGCCGCTGGTGGGGCGGCCCTTCGAGGGAATGGCCTCACGGCTGGGGGTGACGGAGGAGGAACTGCTGGAGGTCCTGCGCGATCTGGCTCGGCGGGGAGCGATGCGTCGCTTCGGGGCGGTGCTGCGACACCGCCGGATCGGGTTCACCGCCAACGGGATGGCCTGCTGGGCAGTGCCTGAGGATCGGATCGTGGAGGCGGGAGAGGCTGCCGCCGCGTTTCGCGCGGTCAGCCACTGCTACCACCGCCCGGCCTATCCCCCCCGCTGGCCCTACACCCTCTTCACGATGGTCCACGGCCAGCGACGGGAGGAGGTGGAGGAGACGGTCCGGCGCATCCATCAGGCCATCGGCCCTGTGGACCACGATGTCCTCTACAGCGTGAAAGAGTACAAGAAAGAACGGGTTCGCTACTTTGAGTAGGGAAACACCACAGAGACACGGAGAACACGGAGAAGTCATTAGAAAAACTCTGTGTCCTCTGTGCCTCTGTGGTGAG
>DUEL01000151.1 GCA_011192125.1 Thermoflexia bacterium | reverse complement strand
CCGCTCCTGTTCGAGGGCGGTCCGCTCCCGCTGCGCCTGGGCGACCTGAGCGGCCACCTGGTCCAACTGGGCACGGACATGCCGCAATTCCGCCCGGGCGGCCTCCATCGCCTGCCAGGCCTCCTGGGCCTTCTGGAGGGCCGCGCTCAGTTCCACCACCTCCGCCTGAGCGGCGTGGACCTGGGCCTCGTACTCGGGGCGGCGGGCCAGTTCCGCCTCGATCTCCCCCAACCGGATCTCCAGAAGGTTCATTTCCTGCTGGACCGCTCGGAGTCGCTCTTTGACTCGCTCCTCGTAGATCGCCCAGATGTCCAGTCCCAGGATCTCCCCCAGCACCCGCTTCCGCTCGGCGGGGGTCTTGACGGTGAACTCGTCGGCACGACCCTGCCGGAGGAAGGCCGAGTTGACGAAGGTCTCGTAGTCCAGCCGGAGCACCCGTTCGATCTTCGCCTGGGTACCGCGGAGAGTGCTTTCGGCGATCGACCGCCAGCGCCCGTTGTCCTGCACCTGGAAGTCGAGCAGGGATTGCCCACGCTTCCCCGCGCGGCGCTTGCGGATCACCCGGTAGAGGTCGGACCCCAGTTGGAAGGTGAAGTCTACCTCCATTTCACTCTGTCCAAGACGGATGAGTTCGTCGTCCCGCCGGGCACGGGCCTTTCCCCACAGCGCCCAGGTGATCCCATCCAGCAGCGCCGACTTCCCCGCGCCGTTCTCCCCGCTCAGGCAGGCGACGTGGATGCCGGTGAAGTCCACCACCGCCTGGCGGTAGCACATAAAGTTAGTGAGAGAGAGTTTCCGTGGGATCATATTTGCTGCTTACCGTCTTTTGCTTCCTACCTCCTGCTTCCTGCTTCTTGCCTCCTGCAGAATCCGCTCTGCACTCCTTCGTCCCTCCTCTCCTCCAGCCCCTAGCATCTGGGCCAGTTCCTCCACCCGGTCAGCCCCCTCCAGCGCGTGGACCCGGGTGACGGTCCGGTCCTCTACGACCCGCTTCTCCACCTTGAGGTGCAGGTCTCCGAACCCTGCCAGTTGGGGAAGGTGGGTGACACAGAGGACCTGGTGGGAGACGGCCCCCTCCTCGGCGAGGGTCAGCCGCCACAGTTTCTCCCCCACCGTTGCGCCGACCCGCCCGCCGATTCCCTGGTCGATCTCGTCGAAGATGAGGGTGGGGGTCTCGTCGGCGCGGGAGAGGACCGCCTTGAGGGCCAGCATCAGCCGGGAGGTCTCTCCACCGGAGGCGATCTTCGCCAGGGGCTTGAGCGGCTCGCCGGGGTTAGGGGAGACCAGGAACTCGACCCGGTCCACGCCCGTCGTATCGAAGGCCACTCTCGCTGAGGTTTCAGGTTCTCGGTTGAAGGGTTCGATCGGCTCTATACCAGAACCTGAAACCTGACACCTCAAACCTGAGACTGCCGCGAGCAGGGGTACCCCGTGAGCGTCTTCTCGCCACTGGAACTCCACCCCGAACCGCGCACCCTCCATCCGTAGGTCCTGCAACTCCCGTTCGACCTCTTCAGCGAGTCGCTGGGCGGCCTCGCGGCGACGGCGGGAGAGTTCTCCGGCGGCCTCGCCCAGTTCGGCCAGCAGCCGCTCCTCCTCCGCCTGCAGTTCCTCGATCCGCTCCTCGCTGTGGGTGAGCGTCTCCAACTCCTCCGCCGCGCGGCGGGCGTACTCCAGGACCTCGGGAATGGTGGAGCCGTACTTTCGCTCCAGGCGACGGATCAGGTCCAGCCGTTCCTCCACCTCTGCCAGCCGCCGGGGATTGTACTCGACCCGGTCCTGGTAGTCCCGCAACGCTTCAGCCAGGTCCTGCAGCCGGTACATCAGATCCTCGGCCTCGCGCAGTCGCGGCTCCAGCGTCCCGTCGATGCGGGCCAGCCCCTCCAGGGCACGTACGGCGGTCCCCAGCAGGTCCATCGCCGCCGGGGCCTCCTCGCTCCCCTCGTCCATCGCCCGCAGCGCGTCGGCCAGGAGTTCCGCCAGTTGCTCGGCGTTGGCCAACCGGGTCCGCTCCTCGGCCAGCGCTTCCTCCTCGCCGGGTTCCAGCGCTGCCGCCTCGATCTCCGCGATCTGGTACTGCAGAAGGTCGATCCGCTGGGCCCGTTCCCGCTCGCTGCGCTCCAGATCGGCCCGCTCCCGCCGCACCCGCTGGACCCGAGAGGCGAGGTCGGCGACCCGACGGCGCAGGTCCCAGAGGTCTCCGTACCGGTCCAGCAGGTCGAGGTGCTCCCGCACCCGCAGGAGGGAGAGGTGTTCGCTCTGCCCGTGGATGTCCACCAGCCCCTGGGCCACCTCCCGCAGCAGGGCCAGCGTCACCGCGCGGCCGTTGACCCGACAGACGGAACGGCCTTCAGCGCGGACCTCGCGGGAGAGGGTGAGCAGGTCCGGCTCGTCCCCCTCCAGCCCCTCCCGCTCCAGCAACGGTCGCAGCGCGGCCCGGCGAGCCGGTTCCAGTTGAAAGGTCGCCTCCACCAACGCGCGCCTCGCCCCGGCCCGGACGACGGTCGTATCGGCCCGGCCGCCCAGGACCAGTTCGACGGCGTCGATGATGATCGACTTCCCCGCCCCGGTCTCCCCGGTGAGGACGATGAAGCCGGGGGGGAAGGTCAGATGCAGTTCGTCTATGATGGCGAAGTCGCGGATGTGGAGTTCTTTCAGCATAGTCCCCTTACGACCGATGTGTTATGAACGATGGGTGACGGATGACGAATGACGGATGACGGGTGACGGGTGACCTGGCACTGATACGTCAGGCGTCAAACGTCATACGTCAAACGTCAGACGTCCTCAAGTCCGCAGCCGCGTGACGGCGGTGCCGACGGCGGTGAACAGGTAGACGCCGGTCCATATCAACGGCCACACGCCGACGGTCAGCAGCGACGGGTCGGCGAGGCTGGCGATGAGCGGGACCAGGCTGAGCAGGAGCCGCGGCAGGCCGCCGACGACGATCGCCCCGCCGACGACCAGCCAGGTATACCGGCCGCGCCGCCTGCGGACGGCCCAGCGGGCCGCCTCGGCGATGCCCGCGCCAGCCAGAGGACCCAGGAAGACGACGAACCAGCCCGTGGCCGGCAGGATCCAGCCGCCGACCAGCCCTAGCGGAAGGGCTATAGCCGCAGCGATCAGGTAGTAGATGGGCCGGAAGTCGGCGTAGAAAACCCGCTGCCGACGGTTGAGGCAGGCCGGACAGATGTACCCTACCTCCGTCTGCACCGCGCACTTGTCGCAAATGGGCACCTCGCAGCGGGCGCAGCGAAGATAGGTCTCTACAGTTGGGTGGTTGATGCAGTACAGTGGTTCGGTCATGATGCGTGTTGCGTATTACGTATTGCGTGCTACGTGTTCCGTGTCGCGTGAGTACGCTCCTCGTGGACGGTCACGCCAGTCGTTCAGGGAAGGTCGCCCCTGGGGGACCGCCCTACGACCTCGTAGTGGACGACGTTTGGCTCGAACTCCAGCAGGAAGTCTTTGTCCTCCTCGTAATACTTGGCGGTTTCGATGTCGTCGCCCGCAAACCCCCGGATCGATTCCAGGCTCTCCCAGAAGGTGAGGGTGATGAAGTGGGTGACGTCTCCCTCTCGCCGTTCCAGGATGTAGACGGCGAGATTCCCTTCCACGGACTGGTAATCCGGGATGGCCCGTTCGTTCAGAAATCTGCGGTATGCTTCTGCTTTGGACGTGGGGACGCGGCCATGCCAGATGCGTGCGATCATCGTGTCTGTCACCTCCTTGGTGAGCCCCCTTCCTGTCTCTCCCTCGGCACCAACCTCGCCATCAAGGTCCGGTAGAAATAGTCCCGCTCCCGCACGCGGGCGAAGCGGGCGACGTGGGGGCTGGCCTCGATCCGTACCGTGTCGCCTGGAGCCAGGTCTGCTGCTCTCTCCCCGTCCAGCGTGAGGGCGGCGGGTGAGTGACCTCGCACCGTCACCTCCACACAGGCCCCCTCCGCCAGCACCACCGCCCGGTCCAGGCTCAGGTGGGGGGCGACCGGGACCAGGAGGATGTTCCGCTGCTGGGGGGGCATGATCGGCCCCCCGGCGGCCAGGGCGTAGGCGGTGCTGCCAGTGGGGGTGGCGACGATGAGGGCGTCGGCGACGTAGGTGGTGAGGAGGTCTCCGTCCACCCGGACCTCCAGCCGCACCACCCGGCCCAGCACCCCCTGGCCCACCACCACGTCGTTGAGGGCATTCCCCTGGACGGGCGTGGGTAAGGGCGCAGGTAGGGGCGCAATTAATTGCGCCCTTACCTGCGTCCCTACCCAGGCCCGCAGCATCATCCGCTCCTCCACCCAGTAGTCGCCCGCCAGGACGCGGGGGAGGACCGCCTGCCAGCCGTCGGGTTCGGCTTCGGTGAGGAAGCCCATCCGTCCCAGGTTGACCCCCAGGATGAGGGTGTCGTGCCCGGCAGCGACGCGGGCCGCGCGGAGGATGGACCCATCGCCGCCCAGGGTGACCAGCAGGTCGGTCCGGGCCACCTCCTGAGCCACCCCCTCCCCGTCCAGCCGGTCGGTCTCCCAGACCTCCGCTCCCTCCCGGCGCAGAGCAGCAGCGATCTCCTGCGCTAGGGCGGTCGCGCGGGGGACGTGGGGGTGCCGGAAGATGCCGACGGTCTTTATGGGCCGGCCTGCCCCTGGAGCCACGTCGCCAACTCCTCCAGCGGGACCTCGACCTGCTCCCCGGCTCCCATATCGCGGACGGCGGCCACGCCGCGGGCTAGTTCCTCCTCGCCGAGGATGACCACATAACGGGCCCGCCGCTTGTTCGCCTCCCGCATCTGGCTCTTCAGGCCCCGCTCCCCAAAGGCCAGCCAAACGCTCAGCCCGGCCCGCCGCAGTTCGTCCGCCAGGCGGATCGCCTCCCTGCGCGCCTCGGGGCCCAGGTGGGCGATGAAGGCGAGGGGGCCGGGCGGCGTGGGGACCTCCACCCCCTGGGCCTTCATCACCAGGATGATCCGCTCGATCCCCACCGCGACGCCCACGCCGGGGGTGGGCGGACCCCCCAGGATCTCCGCCAATCCGTCGTACCGACCGCCGCCGCAGACAGCCGACTGCGCGCCGATCCCCGCTGCCCACACCTCGAAGACCGTCTTGGTATAGTAGTCCAACCCCCGCACCAGTCGGTGGTTGAGGGTGTAGGGCTTGCCCAAAAGGTCCAGATACCCCCGGAGCGTGGCGAAATGGTCAGCGCACTCGTCGCACAGGTGCTCGCCAATAGTTGGAGCGGCGGCGATGATCGGCTGGCACTGCTCCGCTTTACAGTCCAACACCCGCAGCGGGTTGGTCTGCAAACGACGGCGACAGTCGTCGCAGACCTCCGCAACGTGTTGTTGGTAGTAGGTCTTCAGCACCTCCACATAACCGGGCCGACAGCGGGGGCAACCGGTGGAGTTCAGTTGGAAGGAAAGGTCCCGAAATCCCAACCCTTCGTAGAGGTCCCAGACCAGGAGCATGATCTCCAGGTCGGCCGCCGGGTCCTGGGCACCCAGGATCTCCAGGTTGAACTGATGGAATTGACGGTACCGGCCAGCCTGGGGGCGGTCGTACCGGAAGATAGGGCCGATGGAGTAGAGCTTGACCGGCTGTGGGCGGACGTGCATCCCGTGCTCGATGTAGGCGCGGACGACGCCTGCGGTGAACTCGGGACGGAGGGTGAGAGAGTCTCCCCCCTTGTCCTCGAAGGTGTACATCTCTTTCTCAACGACGTCGGTGGCAGTGCCGATGCCCCGGGCGAAGAGTTCGGTCGCCTCGAAGATCGGCACGTCGATCCGTTCGAACCCGGCCCGCTCCGCCAATTGCACGGCGAACGTGCGCACCCGGTCCCAATACGGCTGCTCCTCAGGCAGGATATCCTGCGTGCCCGTTGGACGTTGGAAGCGTGGCATCTCTCCAGCCTCTGCAACAGTGTGAAGGTATTATACGCGATTTCGGTGGATTGTCTATCCCCCGCACCTTGTTCAGGGCTACCGCATTTCCTGGAGAGCAAGTGGTGACAGCCGGATTTCACCGCAGAGAGGCACAGAGGATAGCAGAGAGGGGAGAAGTCGGTCTCTGCGTTCTCCGCGCCCCTACAGTTACGGAAAATGCGATTGCCCCGCCTTATGTTGGAGTTGCTTGGACAATGTGCTATAATTTCCTTAGATTTAGAGATCATCAGGAGACTACGGAGGGTACCGGCTTGGATGGCACAATTCTTATCGTCGAGGACGACCTCCTCGCAGCCCGACTCCTGGAGCGCCAGCTGAGCTCAGAAGGGTACCGAATCCTGATCGCTTCCAACGGACTCCAAGGCCTCCGTATGTGCCAGACGGAGCAGCCCGATCTGGTTTTGCTGGACCTGATGCTGCCGGGAATGGACGGCTTCGAGGTCCTCAGTCGGCTCCGGTCCGATCCACGCACCGCGGAGGTCCCAGTGGTCATCGTCTCCGCCAAGACCGACCCAGCGGACCAGGAGATGGCAACTCGGATGGGGGCCAATGCCTATCTGACCAAGCCGTTCCAACGGGCCGAGTTGCTGGAGACGGTCCGTTCCCTGATGCGAAAGGGGCCGGACCGAGGGCGGCGTAGCACTGGGGTGCTTCTGGTCGGAGCATACGGAGAGGAAGCGACACAGGTAGGCACACGTTTGGGGGCCACGCTCGCCTCCGAAGGGATGTCCGTCACGCTGGCGGACCTCCGTCCCTTCTCCGTCGAGCCCTTCCTGGTGCTGGGGATCCCGGCCCCCTCCGAACCGCTTCCCCTCTCCGACGTCGGAGCCGGCACAGCCCTCCTGGCAGCGACGGTACGCCATCCCAGCGGTCTCCGCGTGCTGGGGAACCTGAAGGGTCGAGGCACGGCAGGCCAGATGGAGCCGGAGGATGTCACGTTCGTGCTCGACCTGTTGCTGAACGAGCCAGGATGCGTCCTTTCCATCCTACCCCTGTATCCACTGGAACTGCTTCTGACAGCGATGGAACTCCTCGGGGCGGTGCTTCTGGTCGCCCGGAACGATATGACCTCCGCGGCGGCGGCCCGCACCGCCCTGACACTGATGGAGCAGGGTGGGGTGGACAAGGACCGCATCCACCTGGTCCTCCTCGGCTCCCCCTCTTCGGAGCTGCCGGAGGGGTTGGATCGACCGGTGTTGGGTGTCGTCTCGGAGCGCGGCACGGAGGACGAGAGGTCGTACCGCGCCCTCGCCGAGCGGCTGAAGAGCCTGTTGTGCTCTGTGGAGGAAGGCGGTAACGATGCCGGATGAGCCGTCGCCGCAGGACCTGGCTTACTTCCTGGTAGAAGCAGGCCTGGTCAGCCCGGAGCAGGTGGAGGCGGCCCGGGCCGCGGCAAAAGAGGGGGAGAGCGCCGTCGACGTGCTCCTGGCGCAGGGGGTGATTACCCCCCGCGACGTGGCCGTCGCCCGGAGCCTCCAGCTGGGCCTGCCCCTGATCGACCTCAAGCGGCACGTGGTGCAGCCCCGCGCCCTGGCCCTTATCCCAGAGGAGATCGCCCGTCGCTACCACGCCATCCCGCTGGACATCATCGGCGGCGAACTGATCGTCGTGATGGAGAACCCCCAGGACATCCGGGCCCTGGAGGACATCTCCCTCCGCGCCGGGATGCGGATCCGGCCCGCCCTGGGCGTGCGGGAGGACATCGACGAGGCGATCACCCTCTACTACAAAAGCCGCGGCGAGATCGAACGGCAGATCGACCAGATCGCTCCGGAGCCGACAGCGTTGCCGGAGGCCCCCCGCCTCACGCCGGAGGAGGTCGCCGAGAACCCGGTCAGCCGGGTCGTGGAGCTGATCCTCCGGCAGGCCATCCGCGACCGCGCCTCCGACGTCCACATCGTCCCCGACGACGGCCTCCTCCGGGTCCGCTACCGGATCGACGGCATCCTCCACGACGCCCTGGAGGTCCCCCTCTCGGTCCACGCGCCGCTGATCAGCCGCATCAAGGTACTGGCCGGGATGAACATCGCCGAGCGGCGGCGTCCGCAGGATGGCCAGTTCGTCTTCGTGGGGGACCACGGAGAGGTGGACGTGCGGGTGGCCACCGCGGACACGGTCCGGGGCGAGATGGCCGTCCTGCGCATCCTGGATAAATCCCTCTCCCTGATGGAACTGGACGAGTTGGGGTTCCTCCCGGAAGCGATGGAGGCGTATGAGCGACTGTACTCCCTTCCCTTCGGCATGATCCTCGTCGCCGGGCCGACCGGCGCGGGGAAGACGACGACCCTCTACGCCACCATCAACCGGCTCGACCGGGAGGAGTTCAACATTATGACCATCGAGGACCCCATCGAGTACCAGTTCGAGCGGGTCAGTCAGATCCAGGTCAACCGACAGGCGGGGATCACCTTCGCCACCGGGCTGCGAGCGATCATGCGGATGGACCCCGACGTCATCATGGTCGGCGAGATTCGCGATCAGGAGACGGCCCGGATCGCGGTGCAGGCCGCGCTCACCGGCCACCTGGTCCTCTCCTCCATCCACGCTAACGACGCCGTCGGCGTCCTCTTCCGCCTCGTCGATCTGGGGGTGGAGCCCTACCTGGTGGTCTCGGCACTGGTCGGCGTCATCTCCCAACGGCTGGTCCGCCGGGTCTGCGAGCACTGCCGGATGATGGTGGAGGCATCGCCGGAAGAGAGCCGGGTGTATGAGGAAGAGATGGGGACCCCCCTCACCCACTTCTACAAAGGCCAGGGATGCCACTTCTGCGCCGACACCGGATATCGGGGACGGACCGGCGTCTTCGAGGTGCTGACCCTCAGCGAGCCGATCCGCCGCCTTCTGATGGACGGAGCCAGCGCCGATGAAATCCGCGAGCAGGCGATCCGTGAAGGAATGATCACAATGCGGCGGGACGGGATGATCAAGGTGCGGGAGGGGATCACCACCCCGCGCGAGGTGATGCGCAACGTCTACACCATCCAATAACCACAGAGACACAGAGAACACGGAAAAATCTTGAGAAGTCAGGGAAGCCCTGCGCTCTCCGTGTCTCTGTGGTAAGATCAACCGGACCGCGCGAGTTCTATCAGCAGGCCGACCGATGGAATATCGATACATCGCCTTCGATCAGGAGGGGCAGCGCGTCGAGGGGTGGATCGACGTGCCGGACGAGGCCGCCGCCGAGCGGATCCTATGGGAGCGGGGCCTCACGGTCGCCCAGTTGGTCCCTGCCCGCCAGGAACTGCGGCTCTGGCGGCTGTTCCCTACCTTCTTCGGTGTCAAGCGACGGGATCTGATCATCTTCTCCCGCCAGTTGGCCACCCTCCTCACCTCCGGCATCTCGATTCTACCCGCGTTGCGGCTCCTGGCGGAGCAATCCACCAGCAAACCGCTGCGCGAGATCCTGGGGGAGGTAGCCGAGGCCGTGGAGCGGGGGCAGTCCTTCTCCGCCGCCCTCGCCGCCCATCCGTACGCCTTCCCGCCCCTGTACACCCGGACCCTCGCCATCGGCGAGCGAACCGGCAACCTGGAAGAGGTGCTGCGCCGATTGGCGACCTACCTGGAGCAGGCGCAGGAACTCTCCCGGAAACTACGGGAGGCGCTGGCCTATCCGGTGTTCGTGCTGGCGGTAGCCATCTTCGTGGTGGTGCTGATGCTGACCGTCGCCCTGCCGCCGATGGTCCAGTTGTTTGAGAACTTTGGGGCAGACCTGCCCTGGACCACGCGGGCGCTGATCGCTTTCACGCGATGGACCACGGCCTACGGGCTTTACGTCCTCTTCGGCGCGCTGGCGCTGACGATCGGCCTGGCGTGGTGGGGAACGCGCCCCTCCGGCCGACGGGTCCGCGACGCGGTGATGCTGCGCCTGCCCCTCATCGGCCAAGTGGTCCTAGAAGGACAGATCGCCCGATTCGCTCGGACCGCTGCCACGTTGATCCGAGCCGGGCTCCCGCTCTCGGAGGTGATGGAACTGGCGGTCTCCACCGCCGGTAACACGGTGGTGGCCGAGGCACTGGAACGGGTGCGGATCGCGCTGCTCACCGGACAGGGGCTCTCCGGACCGCTGGCCGCGGAGCCTCTCTTCCCCCCCCTCCTGGCCCAGATGACACGCGTGGGAGAGGAGAGCGGGACACTGGAGGAGAACCTGGAGACGGTAGCCGACTTCTACGAGGAAGGGGTGGATCGAAAGATGCGGCTCCTCGTCTCCTTTGTAGAGCCCGCCTTGACCATCTTCGTCGGCCTCATCGTCGGCTTCATCGCTCTCTCGATGGTGATGCCGATGTACTCCGTCCTCTCCTCGATCCGGTAGGGAGGGCACTCCGGTGAGGCGGCGGATCGGTTGTGGCCTATGGCTGGTCTTCTTCCTGGCTGCGCTGTTCGCGGCGGAATGGGTGCTACTATGGCTGGTGGTTCGGACCGTACCACAGGATCGCTTGGTGCACGCGGTGTTCGGCGTGATCGCGGCGACCATCGTCGGCGGCTGGATCGCCGTCTACCTGCGGATGGAGCGCCGATCCCGTTGAACCCGCCTCCGCCATCGGAGGAGGGGGCCAGTCTGGTGGAGATCCTGGTCGCCATAGGGATCATCAGCCTGGCCCTGGCGATCCTCGTGGGATCGCTGGCCGTCGGCGCGTTGGGGGTACGATCCGCCCATCGGCTGACCACCGCCACGAACCTGGCCGCCGACCAGATCGAGGTGGTCAAGCACGCCGCCTACGACCCAACCGGTGCGTATCCCACAGTGAACGTACCGCCCGGCTACACCGTGACGATCACGGCTACGGAGGTCAGCACCGGACTGCAGCAGATCACCGTCACCGTCTCCTTCCAGGGGGAGACGCTGGCGGTGGTGGGTAATTACAAGGTGGACCGATGAGCCGGATGCGCGACGGCGGGGAGGCCGGTTTCACGTTGACGGAGTTGCTGGTCGTCCTGGGGCTCATCGCCATCCTCACAGGGCTCCTGGTGACCATCTTCTATCAGTTCTGGCGGATCCCTCGCTGGGGGAACGCTCAAATGGCGGTGGATAGCGACCTGCGGAACGCGGGCCTGTGGCTGATCCGGGACGGCAACCAGAGCCGGGCTTTCGTCCCCGGCGGCGCGTGCGGCGCTTTTCAGACAGGCCACGGAGAGACGTACACCTACTCTCTGAATGGGACGGTCCTTGAGCGGACGGACTCCTCCGGCGGAACGGTGGCGGTGGCCCGCCACGTCCAAAGCGTCTCCTGCACCACCGATGGGGAACGGGTCCTCGTGACCCTGGAGGTGGCCGTAGGGCCGGTCTCGGCCAGCACCACCTACACCGTGACGATGCGAGTGGAGTGACGATGAAGGGGAGATGGGGAGAGGAGAGCGGACAGGCACTGGTGATCGCCCTCATCGCCCTCGCCGTGGGGGTGCTGCTGGTGACCGCCTTCCTCTACTACGTGAGCGCCAGCCAGCGGGCGAGCCGGGGGGCGCAGGAGGCGATGGTCGACCACTATGCGGCCGACGCCGGAGTGGAACACGCGATCTGGCGGCTGACCTATGAGCCGGGGTTCACGCAGACGGTGTCCGCCAGTTCGCCCGTCGTGTACTCGATCACGGTCAACGGGCGGACGGTGGTGATCACGGTGACGCAGGTGACGACACCGTGAGGGGGGACGCTGGGCCGATGCGGGTGTGGCGACGCAGAGCCTTCATCTCCATCGCCGCGCTGTGGGCGCTGGCGCTTTCGTTGTTGCCCTTTTCGTCCCTCCGAGCTGCCAGGTCGCAGCAGGCCGGCTGCACCGAGCAGATCGTCAACGGGGGGTTCGAGAACGGTCCCAACTCCACACCGTGGGTGGAGGTCAGCCGCTACGAGTTGATCTACAACTGGGGCGAGGCCCACTCCGGGGAGTGGTACGCCTGGCTGGGGGGCGTAAACAATCTGCACGAGCAGCTGTACCAGGACGTGACCATCCCTGCAGATGCGGCATGGGCGATGCTGACCTACTGGTGGAAGGTGGAGAGCAGCGAGCCCCTCAACGCGCCACCGCGTGATATCCTCACGGTCACCATCCGCGACACCGCGAACAACATCCTGCAGACGGTGGAGGTCATCAGCAACGCCAGTACCCGGAACATCTATGTCCAATCGTCGTTCGACGTCTCCGCCTACGCCGGGCAGACCATCCGGGTGCACTTCGACAGCCAGACGAGCCCGCAGCGCGTGACCAGTTTCTATATCGACGACGTGAGCCTGGAGACGTGCAACGTGACCCCCACACCCTCCCCCACGCTGCCCCCCTCCTGCCCCGAGTACGTACAGAACGGAGGGTTCGAGAGCGGATGGACGCCGTGGACCGTCCTGGGGGCACCAACCCGCGTGGGGAACCCGGTCTATGCGGGGCAGCAGAGCGCCCGATTGGGCGGATACGATCGAGCCCGCGACGAAATCTACCAGTCGATCGCCGTGCCGGTCGACGCGGACGTGGCGATCATCCGCTACTGGTGGCAGATGAGAACCCAGGAGTGGTGGGGGCTCCCCTATGACCACCTATACGTCCGTATCCGCGATGGGACCGGCACGACCATCCTGACGATCCAACATCTGGACAACACCGACACGCGCAACGTCTGGCTGCAGACCGAATACGTCTGGTACGGGGTGAGCGCCTACGCCGGGCAGACCATCCAGATCGACTTCCTGGCGACCACCGACGGGTCGCTGGCGACCTCCTTCTACATCGATGAAGTGAGTATGGAAATCTGCCGACGTCCGACCCCCACGCCGACCCCGACCCCGACGGACACCCCCACGTCGACGCCAACCTTCACGCCAACCCCCACCAACACTCCCACGCCCACTCCGACCTTCACGCCGACGCCCACCGATACCCCCACGCCCACGCCCACCGACACCCCCACCCCCACTCCAACCTACACCCCAACACCGACCGCGACGCCGGTCCCAGGCCAGGTCACCATCGACAAAGGGGTCTCGCCATCCACGGTGAACACCCCCGGTCAGGTGGTAACCTACACCTACACCATCACCATCGCCAACGCCGGCCCCAGCACCGTCCGCGTCCGGCTGATCACCGACACGCTGCCCAGCGGGTTCACCTACGTCACCACCATCGGTGCGAGCGGGATCCGTTACCCGGACGCGATCCTCACCAACGCACAGGACATCTTCTGGATCTACAATCCGCCGTATCCTCGCCTGACGGCGGGGGGGACAGCCACGCTGACCTTCCTGGCCGTCTCCAACAACGGCGCGGGCACGTACTGCAACAGCGCCGGGGTGGCGGTCGGTGGGGGCGTCGGCGTGGTCGTCCGCGACAACCTGGCCTGTGTGCAGATCGGCTGGCCGGAGTATCTGATCACCGCTCGCGTGGGACCGCTCCGCATCCAGGCCCGCGTGCGGCTGGTGAGCGGCCGGCCCGTCATCCTTTCCTGGGAGATCCTGCCGTGAACTCACGAGCCTTGAAGATCGCTGGTGTCTCTCTCGGCTTCGCCCTGCTGCTGGCGGCCTACGGTGCGATCGGGATCGCTATCCGGGCCGAACGACAGCGGCAGGCGGACCTGGAGCAGCAGATCGCGCCCATCCAGACGGCGGTAGCCCTCCAACGGGAGGGTGGTGCCGTGTTGCCCACCCGCCAGGCGGAACTGGCGACGCTCCAGGCCCAGCGGGAGGAGTTCCAGTTCGCCATCCCCAGCGAGGTGGACAGCACGGAGGTCCTGGCCCACATCGTCGCCACCGCCGCCGCCCAGGGGGTCAACCTCCGCCGGCTGGAAGCCCGCGACCCGTTCACCGTGACCGTCGGGTCCAGGGCCTACTGGGTGCTGGGGTATGCAGTGCAGGTGGAGGGCGATCTGGCGGCGGTCTCCGCTTTCCTCACCGCCCTCGAATCCGGCCCCATCGGCACGCTAGTGCTGGACCAAGTCCAGGTGGAGGCGCGCCCGACGCCAACTTCCACGCCTCCTTCCGCCTCCTCCAACACCCCAGTTCCCCCTCCCCCTCCATACCGGGCGACGTTGATCGTCCAGGTCTACACGCGAGAGACCGGCCCGGAAGGCTCCTCCGTCCTGCCGCCCACCCTATCGCCGCAGGAGCGAACGCGCCAGTTGGAGCGATTGGTCGACGAGGCCCGACAGCAGGGGGACTGGACGCGGGTCATCAGCCTGCTGCTGGTCCTGCGCTCCGATCGCCCCGACGACCCGGACCTGGAGGCGCAGTTGGTCGAGGCATACGTGCGGGACGGGCAGCGGCGGATGCTCGCCGGGCAGTTCGAACTGGCGGAGGCCGCCTT
>DUEL01000150.1 GCA_011192125.1 Thermoflexia bacterium | reverse complement strand
GCACGTAGATTCTGTCGATGTAGGGTTTTCCCTCTTCGTAGTAGTTGGGGTTGCGCACGAACGTCAGGTGATCGCCCGTCTCCCATTCCTCAAGGATGTAGGGGCCATCGCTCAGCGGCTGGCGGTTGCAGTTCCACGAGCCGATGCCCTCCCCTGTGCAGTAGTGCTCAGGCCAGATCGTGCCGTAGAACCCGCCGAACTGCTCCAGGTAGTTGGGGTAGATCGTGTTGTAATGTACGACGAAGGTGTAATCGTCGATCTTCTCGACGCTCTCCGTGTAGTCCATCCCCGGCACCCATATGCCGGTCTCCGGGTCGGCGAGCGCGTTCCAGGTGAAGACCACGTCGTCGGCGGTGACTGGCTCGCCATCCTGCCAGTAGACGTCGTCGCGCAACTTCCAGACGACATCCATTGTCCAGTCCTCTTCGTTGATGACCACGCCACCGTTCTCGACCGTCGGCAGTTCGGCGGCCAGTTCGGGGAAGATCTCGCCGTGCGGCCCGATGTCGGTCAGGCCCAGCAGCACCATCTCCGCCACCAGGTTCTCGAACCCTGTGTCGGTCAGCCAGTGGTTGAAACTGGGGGGGTCAGACATAGCGAGGATGGTGATGCTGGTCTCCTCTTCTTCCTCAGGCGGTGGTGGTTGCTGGGTCGCTTCCTCCTCCTCGCTTGGCGGTGGTCCTTGCGTTGCCTCTCCGCCCCCTCCCGAGGGGGCGCAGCTGGTCAGGCTGGCGAACAGCAGGGCAAGGGTGAGCGTCACTGCCAGCGCCACTAGCCTCTTATCGCCCTTCATCTTCCTCCCTCCTGATGTACACTTGCTGGACTGTCGATAAAAGCCCGGTGAACCGGGGAAAGCCCTCCGCAAGCCCTCCGCGCGAGGAGGTACCAGACGTTCCCGTCGAGAGTGAGAGGATAGCCAACCCTGTCAAGGTAAGGGCGAAGATGACCTGCCGTTCACCAGTGTATCACAAATCGTTATAAAAGTCAATACTTTTGCGGCGTTTCGGCACTATAACCGGCTGTTTTGTGTCGTATCGTCGCTTGCAGCGCGAAAGAAATGACGATTGGGGCGTGGCCGGCGGGCTAGGTGGATTCCGCCAGGGCTTCTCGGAACGCTCCGATCGCCTCCTCGATCTGGGCCTCGGTGACGATGAGCGGCGGTATCCAGCGGACCGTGTTGTCCCACGGGCCGCAGGTGAGGAGCATCAGCCGCCGCCTGAGGCATCCCTTCACGACCGCCTTCGCCACGTCCTTGGCGGGGGTGCCGTCGGGGTGGGTGAACTCGGTGGCGACCATCAGCCCCAGCCCCCGCACGTCGCCGATGACCGGGAACTCGGCCTGGAGCGCCCGCAGCCGCTTCATCAGCAGCGCGCCCATCCGCGCTGCGTTCTCCACCAGCCCCTCCTCCCGCATCACCCGGATCGTCGCCGTGGCAGCGGCGCAGGCGACGGCGTTCCCGCCGTAGGTCCCTCCGTGCGACCCCGGCTTCCACCGCTCCATCAGTTCCCGCCGCGCGGCGACCCCCGAGAGCGGCAGCCCCGACGCGATCCCCTTCGCCATCGTCATGATGTCGGGCACCACGTCGAAGTGCTCCACGGCGAACCACCGACCGGTCCGCCCAAAGCCGGACTGGATCTCGTCGGCGATGAGGAGGATGCCGTGCTCGTCGCAGATGCGGCGCAGCCCTTTGAGGAACCCCGGCGGCGGGACGACATACCCGCCCTCTCCCAGCACCGGCTCCACCAGGATGGCGGCGGTCTCCTCCGGCGCGGTCTGGGTCCTCAGCAGGAACTCCACCTCCCGCAGGCAGAAGGCCTCCGTCTCCTCAGGAGACCAGCCGAACCGATAGGCGTAGGGGTATGGGGCGACGAAGACCCCCGCCGGGAGCGGCTGGTAGCCCGCCCGGTAGATGGTCTTGGAGGTGGTGAGGGCCATCGTCAGGGCGGTGCGGCCGTGGAAACTCCCCTGGAAGACGATGACGTTGGGCCGGCCGGTGGCGTGGCGGGCCAGTTTCACCGCTCCCTCCACCGCCTCCGCGCCGCTGTTGGAGAAGAAGAAGCAGTCCAACCCCTCTGGGACGACCGTGCGCAGTTCCTCCACCAGTTCCAGCAGCGGCGGGTGGTAGACGATGTTGACCTGCCCGTGCAGGAGGTGGCCCGCCTGCTGCCGGATCGCCTCCACCACCTTCGGGTGGCAGTGACCGGTGTTGGTCACCCCGATCCCGCAGGTGAAATCCAGATACCGGGTGCCGTCCTGGTCGTACACATAGGCCTCCTCCGCCCGCACCGCCAGGATGGGCGTGTAGCGAGGCCAGACGGGGGAGATGTACCGTTCGGCCGAAGCGACATTACCCATAGGACCCTCCTCGGAAGGACGCAGGATGTGATGTAGGGAGACAGGAGGCAGGGGAGGGTATTTGGCTCCTCGTTTCCCTGCTTCCTTGCCTCCTGCTTCTTACTCCCACCCCCGCAGTTTGTAGTACAGCGGGAGCATTGCCTCCAGGTCGGGCAGGACCCCCGCCGCGGTGCCGGAGGGTCGGGGCTCGTGGAGGAAGCGGTAGGGGAGGGTGTCGTCAGCGCGGGTGACGCCCAACCGCTCGTTGATCCGTCGCTTCAGGTCGAAGATCCGCCGCCCGGTGCGCATCAGGTCGTCGGCCGTCCACTCCCAGCCGGTGGCCGCAGCGACGATCTCCGCCGTCCGCGCCGGGTCCAGTCCGCCCTTGACCATGAACTTGCACAGGCCGATCGGGTTGTAGACGGCCAGGAAGTCCTGGAACGTGATCACCAACCGGACCGTCTCCTCGTCCGACGCGAACCGGTCGCGGGGCCCTTCCTGCCAGCCGGGCCACTCGATGCCGTAGCCCCTCCAGTAGGTCGCGCTCTCCAGGTGGCAGGCCCCCCGGCTGGCGGTGGCGTAGTTGAGGCCCATATCGACGAAGGCGCGGGGGTCGTGGTAGGCCGGTTCGAGCCCTTTGACGTGGAGGGCGAACCGCTCCGCCTCCGGCCCCAGTCGCTGTGCCGCTGTACGGACCCCCTCGGCCAGCAGGTCGCCCAGGCCCTCCCGGTGGGCAATGCGGTCGACCAGGGCCAGCACCGGCTCCGGATCCCCCCAGGTCAGCCCCTCCGCCTCCTCGGCGGGGATCAGCCCCCGCTCCACCGCCTCGGCGGCGAACCCGATGACGCCAGAGGTGGAGATGGTGTCCAGCCCCAGGTCGTTGCAGCGCGCGTTGAGGGTCGCCAGACTCTCCAGGTCGTCAATGAGCAGGTTACCGCCGAAACCGCAGAGGGTCTCGTACTCCGGCCCTTCCAACACCTCCCCGGCGTAGGGGCCAGAGGAGACGCGGACCGCTTTCCCGCAGCCGACGGGGCAGGCGTGGCAGAAAGTGTCCTTCACCCAGATGGACTCCCGGATCGACTGACCGGAGATGGCCTTGGCCCCCTCGGGCCAGGAGCCCTCCTGCCAGTTCTTGAGCGGCATCCCGCCGAAGTGCTCCGCAGCCGGGATACCCCCTGCCGTGCCGGTGAGGGACATCCCCTCCGAACGGCTACGGATATACCGGTTGAGGTCCCGCACCACCCGGCGCAACCGATCGGGATCGGGGTAAGCCGGTTTCCCGCGGCCGCGCACCACAATGGCCTTCAGGTTCTTCGACCCCATCACCGCGCCCATCCCGCCGCGCCCGGCGGCCCGGTTGTGGGCCTTCCCGCCGACCATCACCCCGGCCAGTCGGACCCGGTTCTCCCCGGCCGGGCCGATGCAGGCCACCTGGGCCTCCGGGTCCGTCTCCTCCCGCAGCCGGTCGTGGGTCTCGAACGTGCCGAGCCCCCACAGGTGGGCACCGTCCCGGATCTCGACCCGGTCGTCGTCGATCCACAGATAGACGGGCGAGGGGGCGCGGCCGGTGATCACCAGCCCGTCGTATCCGGCGAAGCGGAGTTGCGCCCCCCAGTGGCCGCCCACGTTGGACTCGTTCCAGATACCGGTGAGGGGCGACCGGCCGCACCAGGAGGTCCGCGCCGCCGCCGGGGCGAAGGTGCCGGTCAGCAGGCCGTTGAAGATCAGCAGAGGACTTGCCGGGTCAAGAGGGTCCCGATCCGGCTCCAACCACTGATCGAACAGGAAGGCTGCCATCCCGCTCCCCAGCAGCCACTGGCGGATCTCCTCTTCAGTAAAGGTCTCCTTGTCAACTGTTCCCTTGTTCAGGTCGATTCGAAGCCACCGTCCCGCGTATGGACCGCTCATCGGTTACCTCACTCCCTGTATTCTGGCGTATGACGCTTGACGCATGACGCTTGACGCATGACGTGTGACGTTCGACGCGGTGCAGGGTCACACCTGCAACAGCACCATCCCGCCGATCACCAGCGCGATGCCGAGGATGCGGCGGGGGGAGAGGGCTTCGTGGAAGAGCCACCACCCGGCGAGGGCCATCAGCACCAGCGCCACGCCCGACCACAGGGCCAGGACGACCGCAAGTTCGGCCTGGCGGAGCATCAGGGCGAAGAGCACCAGCGCCACGGCGTAGACCACCAGCCCGCCTACCATCCCCACCGTCCGCCCCGTCTCGGCCCACCACTTGAAGGCCAGGTCGCCCAGCATCTCGCAGGCGGCGGCTGCCACGAGCATCCCCCACATTTCCCAGTTCATCCCGTGTTTCCCCATCGGTCGTCTGTTTTTTTACCACAGAGACGCAGAGCGCACAGAGCTTCCTGCTTCCTTTTTGCTGTCCCTTACCCCTTGCTTCTCTGTGATCTCCGCGTCTCTGTGGTTTGTGTGATGGTCCCTCCTAAGGCGTCGCTGCCGCTCTCACCTCGGTCCATATCCGCTCCCACAGCGGCGTCGCATCGCCCAGGTCTTCCATCCACTCCAGCCGTTCCATCACGTCGGGCGGCGGGTAGATGGCGGGCTCCTCCAGGATCTCCGCGTCGATGTACTCGGTGGCAGCTGCGTTGGGGCTGGCGTACCAGGTGTAGTTGGAGTTCTTTGCCGCCACGTCGGGCCGCAGGAGGTAGTTGATAAAGACCTCGGCGGTGTACTTGCTCGGCGCGGTGGTGGGGATGCAGAGGTTGTCGGCCCAGATGGTGGCACCCTCCCTGGGGATGGCGTACCACAGCCGCTCGTCCTCCTCCGCCGCCATGAAGATGTCCCCGCTCCAGGCGTGGGCCATCACCGTCTCGTCCGCGCTCAGGAGGTCCTCATACTGCTCAGCGTCGTAGGCGTAGACCCACTGCTTCTGTTGGATCAGCAGGTCGCGGGCTTCCATCAACTCGGCCTCGTCCGTGCTGTTGAGGGAGTAACCCAGATACTTGAGTGCTGCGCCGATGGTCTCCCGCATGTCGTTCAGCATCGTGAACTTCCCGGCGTACTGGGAGGCCAGTTCGGGGTCGAACATGTAGGCCCAACTGTCCGGTGGCTCCTCGAAGACCTCCATGTTGTAGCCGATCCCCGTGGTCCCCCAGAGATACGGGACACAGTGGACCAGACCGGGGTCATAAGGGGGATTGGCGAATTTGGGGTCCAGATTGGAGAGGTTCGGAAGGTTATCGTGGTTCAACTCTGCCAGCAATCCCTCTTCGATCATGATAGCGACCATGTAGTCGGAGGGAACGATGATATCGTACCCACCGGCCCCGGCCTGGAGTTTGGCCAGCAGTTCCTCGTTGTTGGCGAAGGTGTCCTCTATCACGCGGACCCCAAACTCGGCCTCGAAGTCCTCGTAGACCTGGGGGTCGATGTACTCCGACCAGTTATAGACGTGGAGTTCCGATGCTAGAGCCTGTTCCTCCCCGCCACCCTTCCCGCCACAGGCGACGAGCGAAGCCGTCAGGCTCCCCACCAGCACGAGGAGCCCAATCACGCGGATCCCCTTCATCGTGTTTCTCCTCCTTTCTCAATTGGGGTATGACCTGCTCTCTGATTCCCGTGCCCTGCGCGCCTGCGACCTGCGCCTTGCTATGCGATCTCGATCCCCCCGCCACCTCCTTTCTGCAATAGCAGCGAGAGCAGCACCAGCCCGATAGAGGCCAGCAGCATCATGCTGGACAGCGCGTTGACCTCCGGGGTCACCCCCAGTTTGACCATCGAGTAGATGCGCAGGGGGAGGGTGGTGGAGCCTGGGCCGGCGGTGAAGAAGGTGATCACGAAGTCGTCGATGGAGAGGGTAAACGCCAGCAGCGCGCCGCCGAGGATACCGGGCATGATCAGCGGCAGCGTGACCCGGCGGAAGGTCTGCCACTCGTTGGCGTAGAGGTCCTGCGCCGCCTCCTCCAGCGTGATGTCGAAATAGGCCAGTCGAGCGCGGACTACCACGGCGACGAAGGAGATATTGAAGGCCACGTGGGAGATGATGATGGTCGTCAGCCCCAACTGGACGCGGGCCAGGACGAAGAAGAGGAGCAGCATCACCGCCATCGCGATGTCGGGGATGATGATGGGGAGGTAGAGGAGGGCGTCGAAGGCCAGTTTGCCCCGGAAGTCGTACCGCTCCATCGCCAGGGCGACCATCGTGCCGAACACGGTGGAGACGAGCGTGGAGACCCCGGCGACGATGAGGGTGTTCCTGAGGGCAGCGCCGATGGCCTCGTTGGTGAACAGCCGAGCGTACCAATCCAGGGTGAACCCCCGCCACGCGCCCGAAGCGTAGCGGGAAGCGTTGAACGAGTAGATCACCAAGACGACGATGGGGGCGTAGAGGAACAGGTATCCCAGCACCCCGTGGAGGGCCAACAGTCGCGCCAGCCACCGCCCCCGCCGCCTCGTCCCGCTTCCTACACCTCTGCTCCCCGTCATCCTGCCTCCTACCCTCTGCCTCTTGCTCCCTGCTTTTCCGCTTCCTCGCTCCCTCCTACTCTGCCCCCATCCGGAAGTACACCAGCGTCCCCACCAGCATCACCGCCATCAGCACGAAGGAAATGGCCGATCCGAAAGGATAGTCGCGGGCGGACATAAACTGGGAGTAGATGACGTTGCCGAGCATAATCGACTTTGCCCCGCCCAGCAGGTCCGGCGTGACGTAGGCCCCTAGCGAGGGGATGAAGACCAGGATCGAGCCCGCGATGATCCCCGGCATCGTCAGCGGCAGGATGACCCGGGTGAACGACCGGAACCGGTTGGCGTAGAGGTCCTGTGCCGCCTCCACCAGCGAGAAGTCCAGCCGCTCGATGGCCGCGTAGCAGGGGAGGACCATGTCCGGCAGCCATCCGTAGACCAATCCCACGATGATCGCCCCGTCGGTGCCGAAGAGGTGCAACGGCTGGGATGTCGCCCGCAGCAGGATCTCCCACAGGGGAAGCGGGAGCGCCGTGGCGATCTGCACGAGGAATTCGTGCAACGGCCCGGTCCAGAAGGTGTTGATCACCCCCTGGTCCCGCAGGATCAGGAGCCACGCATAGGTACGGATCAGGAAGTTGGTCCAGAAGGGGATCATTAACAGCAGGACCAACCCGTTGCGCCATCGGGCTGGTCGAGTGGCGATGAAGTAGGCCAGTGGGTAGCCGATCAGCAGGCAGAGAAAGGTCGTCGTCAGGGCGATGGAGAAGGTCCGCCCGAAGATACGCAGGTACAACGGGTCGAAGAAGCGGACGTAGTTCTCCAGGGTCAGGTCCCACCGGACCCCGCCATAGGTCCCTCGCTGGCCGAAACTGATGGCGAAGACCAGGAGGAGTGGGAAGAGGAAGAAGACCAACAGCCAGAAGAGGCTTGGGGCGATCAGGAACAGCAGCCGGACCGTCTCTCTTCGCGCGCGAGGTCGTTCTGCCATCCTTCTACTCCGTGAGCAGCCGGGCTGAGGGCAGCCGCCAGTGGAGGTAGACCGTATCGCCGGGGGAGAAGCGGATCATAGCGTCGGTCCCCGGATTCTGCTGCCGGACCGAGAGGACGGTCTGCTCGGTGAGGCGGACCAGGTAGCGGATGTCGGTCCCGACGTAGATCCGTTCCTCCACGCGGCCGGGGAGCGCGCGGGGGTCGGGCGGCTTGGCGTGGAGGGAGATCCGCTCCGGCCGGATGGCGATGGTCACCTCGTCCCCTACACCTACCTCCCGGTCGGCTGCCACCAGGACCTCCACGCTTCCGTCCACCAACACCACCACCTCTTTCGGCCTCCTCTCCTTCACCCGGCCGCTGAGGAAGTTGGTCTCCCCGATGAAGTCGGCCACGAAACGACAGGTAGGCCGCTCGTAGATCTCCTCCGGCGTGCCCACCTGCAGTACCCGGCCCTCGTTCATCACCGCGATCCGGTCCGACATCGTCAGCGCTTCCTCCTGGTCGTGGGTCACGTAGACGAACGTGATCCCCACCCGCTCTTGAAGCGCTTTCAACTCTAACTGCATCGCCTTCCGCAATTTGAGGTCCAGCGCGCCCAGAGGCTCGTCCAGCAGGAGGACCTTTGGCCGGTTGACCAGAGCGCGGGCCAGGGCCACCCGCTGCTGCTGCCCGCCGGAGAGTTGATTCGGCCTCCGGTTCTCCATCCCCGGCAGCCGGACCATCTCCAGGGCCTCCCGCACCCGTCGCTGGATCTCGTCCTTAGGCACCCTTCGCATCTCGAGGCCGAAGGCCACGTTCTCGTAGACGGTCATATGGGGAAAGAGGGCGTAGTTCTGAAAGACGGTGTTGACCGGGCGGCGGTAGGGTGGGGTCTCACCTTGTAACTGCCCGCCGATGTAGATCTCTCCCCCGGTGGGCAGTTCGAAGCCGGCGATGAGCCGCAGCGTCGTCGTCTTGCCACACCCGGAGGGGCCGAGGAGGGAGAAGAACTCCCCATCCCGGATCGATAGGGTGACGTGATCGACCGCCACCACCGGGCCGAAATGCTTGCTGACGTTGCGCAGTTCGATCGCGTACTCCGCCATCCACACCTCCCGAGCAGTCTGTCACCCCGTCGCCTCGCCCAGCAGCGCGGCTTCCTCCTCGAGGGACATCCCCCAGCGGTAGGACATCTTGTAGGTGCGGAGGATGTAGAAGGTCTCCGTTCGCTGGACACCCTCTACCTGGAGCAGTTTGTCGCTGAGGAAGCGGGCCAGGTGATCGGTATCCTGGCAGAGGACCTCGACCAGGAGGTCGAAGGTGCCAGAGGTCATCACCAGATAGGAGACTTCTTCGAAGGCAGCGATCTCGCGGGCGGCGGCCTCCAGGTAGGCAGGCTGGACGACGACGCCGATAATCGCGGTGGCCCGTAGGCCCAGGAGGTGGGGGTCCACCACACCGACGACCTGCAGGATCCCCTCCTTCCGCAGGCGGGCGACCCGGTTCCGCACCGTCGCCTCGGAGACGCCGACCTTCTCCGCAATAGCGGTGAAGGGCATCCGCCCATCGTATTGAAGGTAGGCGATAATGGCACGATCGATTCGGTCCACGCCCCCCTCCTCTTGTCTGTGCACCACAGAGGCACAGGGAACGTAGCGAGCGAGGGCGAAGAGGTTTGGATCTATGCTCTGTGGTAAGGAATAATCAACCGGCCGGCCTTATCCATACTCTATTATACCGAAATTCGCAAAAAAGTCAATTATCTACACGAAATACGTATCTATTTTCTATCTTATTGCGAAATTCGCAACGCGTCCGGGGTGAAATAGACCACAGAGACGTAGAGGGCTCTGTGTCCTCCGTGCCTCTGTGGTCAAAAAACCTTAGATATGGATCGCCCTTCCGAAGACCGCGTGGGCCGCCTCGGCCAGCACCTCGCTCAGCGTGGGATGGGCGTGGACGGAACGGGCGATCGTCTCCGGCAGCAACTCCGCGTTGCGGGCCAGCACCAGTTCCGGCAGCAGCTCCGTCACCTCCGGGCCGACCAAGTGGGCGCCGAGGAGCCAGCCCGAAACCCCATCGACGACCAGTTTGGCGAAGCCGGACCGCTCTCCCAGGGCCAGCGCCTTCCCGTTGGCGAGGAAGGGGAACCGACCCACGCGCACGTCGTAGCCCTGTTCCCGAGCCTGCGCCTCGGTGAGTCCGAAACTGGCGACCTGCGGATGGCAGTAGGTACAGCGGGGCATCGCCCCGTAGTCGAGCGGTACAGGGGATTCGCCCGCGATGTCCTCCGCGGCGACGATCCCCTGGGCGGAGGCGACGTGGGCCAGCGGCAGTTTCCCCGTCACGTCGCCGATGGCCCAGATGCCGGGGACGGACGTCCGCATCCGCTCGTCCACCACCACCCATCCCCGGTCCAGTTCCACGCCGACCTCCTCCAGCCCCAGTCCCTCGCTGTTGGGCCGGATGCCGATGGCGATCAGCGCCCGCTCCGCTTCCAGGGTTTCCTCCTCCCCGTCCCCCTTCCGCACGCGGACCCGTACCCCGTCGGCCGCGGCCTCGATCCCTTCGACCCGGGTGGAGGTCAGCACCCGCACCTTCCGCCGCTGGAAAGCCCGCTCCACCTCCCGGGCCACCTCCTCGTCCTCCAGGGGAAGGATGTGCTCCATCATCTCCACCAGCGTGACCTCCGCCCCGTAGGTCCGCCAGAGGTGGGCGAACTCCACCCCGATGGCCCCCGCACCGACGATGACCACCGAGCCCGGCAGGTCCCGCATCGCCAGCGCGTCCCGGGCCACCATCACCCGCTCCCCGTCCACCTCCACCCCGGGGATCGTCCGCGCCCGCCCGCCGGTGGCGAGGATGATGGCGTCCGCCTCCAGCGCGGTCTCCCCTCCATCGTTAAGGGCCACCGTCACTCGGTTGGGACCTGCAAGCCGTCCCGTCCCTTCCACGACGCGGACACCGTTTTTCTTCATCAGTGTTGCCACGCCTTTCACCAGCCGCGCGGCCACCTTCCGGCTCCGCTCCACCGCCGCCCCGTAGTCCGCCCGGAAGCCTTCCACGGTGAAGCCGAAGGTCTTCCCCTGGCTCAGCAGGGAGATAACCTCGGCGTTGCGCAAAAGGGACTTGGTGGGAATGCAGCCCCAGTTGAGGCAGACGCCGCCCAGGTGCTCCTCCTCCACAAGGGTCACCTGAAGGCCCAACTGGGCGGCACGGATGGCGGCCACGTACCCACCCGGTCCCCCACCGATGATCACGACGCTAGAGGTTTCCTTTTCCTTCACGCCATCCCTCCGGAAAGACGAGTTGTGTGGACCCTGTATATCACGGGGGGGACTGCTTGTCAATCCGCCGTTCTGGGGGCCTGGGGCGGCCTCGTCGCCCACCAGCCCCGCCTGTTTACGGCGGGGCGAAAAGGGTATGTCCGTCCCCCTCTCCAAACCCCAGAAAGAAGCCTCGCCTGTTGGGGCGAATTGGGGTATAATCCAGTCATCATCTTGTTTGCGCGAGGAGTGGGTATGGACCAGCCTCTCTTGGGGGAGAACTTAACCGTCGCCCGATTGCGCCAGGCGTTGAGTGACCTGATGGCGGTGGAGCGGGTGGAGGTCCAGCGTGGGCCGGACCGGGTGATCGCTTTCTACGGCCCCCTGTATGCCGATCCGGATCTCGTCTTCGACCGGGCCTCGGATCGGTTCACCCAGATGGGCTACACGGCGATGCTCTCCAGGGTGGACGGGAGGACCTTTCGGGTGGTCGCCATCCGCGGGGTGGCTCGCCCTCAGCCTACCCGTCTGGGGCTCCACGTCTTCCTCTTCGTCGCCACCTTTCTCTCCGCAATGCTGGCGGGGCTCTCGCCGGCGGTAGACCTGGAGGACCCCCGTTGGTATCTCTCCGGCCTCCCCTTTGCCCTGGCCTTGATGGGGATCCTGTTGGCCCACGAACTGGCCCACTACTTCGTCGCTCGACGGTATGGCTCGCCGGTCAGCCTCCCCTATTTCGTGCCGATGCCGATGAGCATCCTGGGCACGATGGGGGCGGTCATCTTCCAGCGGGCTCCGATGCGGGACCGGAAGGCCCTGTTCGATATCGGCATCGCCGGGCCCCTGGCCGGCCTAGCCGTGGCGATCCCCCTCCTGATCGTCGGCCTGCTGTTCACGGAGGTAGGCCATCCCTCGGAGATGATGAACCTCGACGCGGTCCAGCAGCGGCTCGCGATCCAGTGCCAGAATCCCCAGGGGGTCCGCGCCTTCTTCTGCGCCGCGTTCAGTGGGCAGGAGACAGTGGTCTTTCAGGAAGGGAACTCTCTGATCTACCTGGCGGCCAAGTTGCTGACCAAGGGACGGATCCTGCCGGACGCCAACGGGGAGGACGTGCTGCTCTCCTACCCGCCCAGCCCCGGTGGACCCATTGCCTTTGCCGCCTGGGCAGGGCTGCTGGTGACGGCGTTGAACCTGCTGCCCATCGGCCAGTTGGATGGGGGACATGTGGCCTATGCGCTGCTGGGCCGACGAGCCTGGACGCTTTCCTTCGTTATGATTGGCCTGTTGGGTGCTCTTGGGGGATATCTGTTCCTCATCGGCAACCCGGCCTGGCCCACGTGGATCGTCTGGGCGGTGCTCGCCCTGTTCTTGGGGCCTCGTCATCCCCCGCCCCTCAACGAGGCTTCCCCGTTGGGTCCTGGCCGGACGGCGCTGTCCATTTTCCTGTTGCTGGTGTTCATCGTCACCTTCGTGCCGGTGCCGCTGGTGGTCGCGTCTGGGCTGTAGGCCGCGGTTGGGGTTTAGGAAACCGCAGAGGACGCAGAGGCTTTTCATCCTCTGCGTCCTCTGTGTCTCTGTAGTGAAACGGGAACCTCCCGCAGGTTCGAAACCTGCGGGAGGCTGACGATTAACCCTCCTCCGTCGCGGCCGCTGGGCTGGCGGGGTATGCCACGGTCCCGAAACGGGTCAGCACCACCGCGCCGATCCCCACACAGGCCACCAGAAAGCCGCCGATCCACCCGATACAGGGGATCAGGTCCAGCAGTTCGGTGATGAAGGTGAGCAGCGCCCCACCCAGGGCGGCCGACCAGAAGGGGTTGACCGGCTGGTTCGTGAGGGCCGGAAGCACCCGCTCGCCGATGAGGACCCCGATGGCGGTCCAGCCGAAGAGTCCCGCTACCCCCGCCGCCAGGACGACCAGGAACGCCACGGGGGAGAGACAGATGGTCGCCATCAGTCCCAGGACCACGATTGCGGCGACGATCACCGTCAGGAGGCCGACCCCCAGGGAGGGAAGCATAGCCTGAAGGGCTGTCTCACCCACCCGGGTCGCCGGTTGGGGCCAGAGAACCACCACCAGCCCGGAGAGCCCCGCCATCAGGAGGACGAGCAGCACCAGGCGAACCCCCCGGAACAGGAGTCGGAGCAAGAGGCCCGAGAAGCCGTTCCAGTGGGCGAAGGGTCCCGAGGGGATGGGGATGCGCCGGGCCCCGCCAGGGAGGGGGATGATTACGGGAAAGGCCCATCCTCCCCCGGCTGCGGTCACTTCCTGGCCCTCGACCTGGGCCCCTTCCTCGCGCTGGATCTCCCCGCCCATCGTCACCAGGTCCCCTGTGATGAGGGCAGACGCGCCCAGATACACATCTCCGCCGAGAGCGGCCAGGTTCCCGTCCACGGTGCCGTTCACCTCGACCTCCCCGCCCCATACGACGACATCGCCGACGACCTCACTTCCCCCCTCCAGGGTCACGTTGCCGCCGAAGACCACCAGGTCCCCATCCAGCACCTCCCCGGCGGCAAGGGTGAAATCCTCCCCGAAGATCACCTGCCCGTCTGGAATTCTGCCCCCGAATGCCAACGCTGGGGCCGGAATCGATGCCAGTAGAAGTACAAGAAGAAAAACGATCCGCAACTTGCGCATCTCACTACCTCCTTGAATTACCTTATTCCTCTACCTTCAGTTCCACCCGGCCGACTCCCACCGACAGGGTGATGTCCAGTTGCCGGTCCGTCTGGCCGTAAGCCGCGTTGGTATAGACGCCGTCGGATTGGTGCAGCCCCTCGTCGGCGGAGACGTTGCTCAGGCTTCCCCGCACCTCGACCCGCACGCCGATCTCCTCCGGCAGGTAGAGTGTGAGGGCGCCGACACCGGCTTCGATCTCCACCCAGGCCGATTGAGGCCATGCTCCCCGCAGGTCCAGGATCAGGTTGCCCACCCCGCCCTCCACCTGCACGCGCTCCGGACCGGCGTTGCCGATGCTGTCCACCCGCAGGTTGGACGCGCCGGTCTGGATGATCAGGTCGCTCATCGGCTCCGGGTTCGGCTCGTCGAAGCGGATCCTGAGGTCGGAGGCGCCCACTTCCAAGAACAGCCGTTGGAGGCGGAGCCCTGTGAAGTTCAGTTCCCCTCGCGCGGCTCCGATCTCAGCGTCCACGTCCAGCGCGACCTCGGGAGAGAACGAGAGATCCCATTCGTTCTTCGCCCCCGGATCGGGGATCCCCTCCTGCGCACCCTGCTCGATCCGCAAGATGCCGTTGCTCCAGGTCACCTCCGGGGCCCAGGAAGCGATGTTGGTCCGGAAGATCCCGTGGAACAGGGGATCGACCTCCCCGGCCGAAAGATAGATCTCCCCGGCTCCCAGCCGGATCCGGACCCGCGCCTCCGTCGCTCCGTCGCGGGGGATGTCCTCCTCGTACCGCTCCATCGGCCCCGGTGTGACGCGGGGGATGGAGGGAAGGGAGGGGATCGCCGGGATGGTGGGGATGGAAGGGATCTCCGGCACGGTGATGCGGCAGGCCAGCAGGCTGAGCACGACACCGGCCAGGATAAGGGCCTTCGCGGTTCGATACATTGACTCACCTCCTTGGTTCGCGCGTTCGGCGTTGTGTGTCACATGTCGCGCGTCATACGTCAAACGTCACGCATCAGGGGTGGGAGATCGTGGCGGCCTGCACCCGGCGCACGACCCACCACCAGATCCAGTTGGCTCCGATCGCTGCGACCAGACCACAGCCCGCCAGCAGCAACAGCCACGCCGTCAGCGCGTCCGCAGTGAGGCAGAGGGACCGGAGAAGCGTGCGGGCGACGTCGGCCAGCCGGGGGGCCAGGGTGAGGGTAGCCCGGAGTAGGGGGCCAAGGGCCTCAAAGAGGTCGGACAGGCCCCACACCGTCGCCCCCAGCCCGAGGATGCCCCCTCCAACGGCGACGGTGGTCAGGACCAGGCCGCCGAGCACCGCCCGTCGGATCCGGCGCTTCCGGTCGAGGTGGGCCAGCGTCCGCCCCACGAACCCCATCGGTGCTGAGACCGTTGGAGCCTCTCGCAGCAGTTGCTCGACTCTCGCCAGCCGCTCCCACGCTTCCCGGCACTCGGCGCAGCGGGAGAGGTGGGCCTCCAGGGCTCCTCGGTCCACCGGCTTCCCGTCGAGGTACTCCATCATCACGTTGCGGGCCGTTTCACACTCCATCGGCTATCTCCAGTCCTTGTGCCATCCGCCAGCGGGCCCGGTGCAACCGGGATTTTACCGCGCTGACGGTCAAGCCCACGGTCTGAGCGATCTCACGAATGGACTCCCCATACCAGTAGTACAGGATCACCACCGCCCGATCGGTCGGTGGGAGGCGGTGGAGAAGGCGTTGGACTGCTTCCTGTGCCTCCTTCCGGATCAGCATCTCCTCCGGATCCACCTCACCCCCGTCCCGGTGGTCCGAATCCAGCGGAAGGGTCAGCTTCTGCCGACGCATCCGGTCGATGCAGTGGTGGGCGGCGATGGAGAGCAACCAGGTCCGGAAGGGCCGATCCGGGTCGTACTGGTCGAGGTGCTGGAAAGCCCTCAGGAACGTCTCCTGTGCCGCGTCCTCCGCCTCCATCCGGTTCCCTAGCATCCGGTAGGCCAGGTTGTAAACGGCGGTCTGATAGGCACGTACCAGGCGTCCGAACGCCTCCACGTTCCCTGCGCGCGCTTGCTGGATCCAGAGGGCTTCGTCCATTCTCGAACTGGCTCCTACCCTATTATACGCCGAAACGGCCGTTTGGTTGCACCGAGTTTGATTTACCACAGAGGCGCGGAGAACGCAGAGAGTTTGCCTGTGGAGAGAGAAGGGATTCGAAATAACCCCGTGTCCTCTGTGCCTCTATGGTATCTCATCCCTATGGCCTGGCGGTTTGGGGCGATGCATGGTAGACTTCCGACACGGAGGAAAACATGGGAGAGATGGAGAGCCGTTGCGCTGTCGTTCACTACGCCGAGATCGGCCTGAAGGGGCGGAACCGGCCCTTTTTTGAGCGCACGCTGGCCCGCAACATCGTCCGTCGTCTAGATGAAGTTGGGATCGAGCGGGTCGAGCGGCTGTCGGGGCGAATGATCGTCTATGCCGAGCGTCCTCTGGATCTGATGACCTGGCGTGGAGCGTTGGGCACCGTTTTCGGCATCGCCCACTTCGCCCCGGCCTTCCAGGTGGAGCGGGACCTGGAGGCGGTGCGGGAAGTCGTGCTGGCGCACCTTCCCTCTGATCCGGTGGCCTCCTTCCGCATCCGGGCCTCCCGCGACGACAAGACCTTCCCCCTGACCTCACCGCAGATCGAGCGGGAGTTGGGCGCGGCGGTCCAGGAGCGGACGGGCTGGCCGGTCCGCCTGAAGGGGGCCGAACTGGTCATCGGGGTCGAGGTGCTGCGGGATCGGATCGTCGTCTCTGTAGGTCGCTACCCCGGTCCGGGAGGGCTGCCGGTAGGGGTGAGCGGTCGGGTGGGGCTGCTCCTCTCCGGCGGGATCGACTCCCCCGTCGCAGGCTACCTGGCCCTGAAGCGGGGCTGCCGGGTCATCCCGATCCACTTCCACAGCCGTCCTTTTGGCAACTGGATGGGGTCGGAGGCCCGGGCACGGGAGATCGTGCGGGCGATGAACGCCTACGGGATGGAGCCCTATCTCTACGTCGTCCCCATCGGCCGCCAGCAGCGGGAGATCACCGTGCGCACCCCTGTCGCCTACCGGGTGATCCTCTACCGGCGGCTGATGGTGCGGGTGGCAGAGCGGCTCACCCGCCGGGAGAAGGGGAAAGCCCTCTTCACTGGCGAGTCGCTGGGGCAGGTGGCCTCCCAAACCTTGGACAGCCTGGCGGTGATCGAGCAGGCGGTCGAGATGCCCGTCCTCAGACCGCTGATCGGGATGGACAAGAAGGAGATCGTGGACATCGCGGAGCGGATCGGCACCTTCGCCCTCTCCCAGATGGAAGGGGACGATTGCTGCCAGTTCCTGATGCCTAGTCGGGTGGTCACTCACCCCCGTCTGGAGCGAGTGCTGGAGGCGGAAGAGAGCACGGATATGGATCGGTTGGTGGAGGAAGCACTTGCCCAGGCGACGCGGGTGGAGGTCGGACCGTAGGGCCACGTAACGAAACCGTAACCCCCTTGCAACCCCGTTTCACACGGACCGTGGTATACCTTTAGGCAAGAACACGCCTAAGGGGGTATACGTGCGGCTGGCACTTTCTGCCTGTGCTCCTTTCTCCCTGCAAGCGATCATCGCGTCTCACGGATGGGCCCGGCTGTCCCCCTTCTTCATCGAACACCAGACCACCGCCCTGGGCCGGGTCGAACGGCTGAGCACGGGCCGGGTGGTGGAACTCATCATCCGCGAGGCCGGGGACGGAGTGACGGTGGAGACGCCGGATCGGCTGGAGGGGTTCGAGCGAGAGGAGGTGGCCCGGAAGGTATGGTGGATGCTGAGGTTGGGCGAGGATCTGTCCCCCTTTTACGAGGCGGTCCGGGAGGAGCCGCGACTGGCCCACCTGGAACGGGAGGGGATCGGGCGGATCCTTCGTTCGCCTACCGTCTTTGAGGATGTGGTGAAGGTGCTGTTGACGACCAACACCACCTGGGACCGAACGGTGCGGATGGTGGAGGCCTTGGTCACTCAGTATGGCGACCCCCTTCCCACCGATCCCTCTCGCCACGCATTTCCTACTCCAGACCAATTGGCCGCCGTCCGTGAGGAGGACCTGCGGGCGATCGGGGTGGGGTATCGGGCTCCCTATCTCATCGACCTGGCCCGGCGGGTCGCGGACGGTGAGGTGGACCTGGAGCAGCTGAAGGACGACAACCTGCCCGCTGATCGGGTCCGTCGACTCCTTCAGGACCTGCAGGGGGTGGGGGAATACGCTACCGCGCTGCTGATGGTGCTGGTGGGCCGGTACGACGCCATTCCGGTGGACACGGTGGCCCGAGAGAGGGTTTCCCAGGAATGGTACGGTGGCCGACCCGTGGGCGACGAGGAGATCGACCGTGCCTTCGCACGGTGGGGGGAGTGGAAGGGGTTGGTCTATTGGTGGTGGCCGTGGTCGCGGGATACAGGATGCAAGAAGCAAGAGGCAGAATGCAGGTGAGGAGCGGATTATGACGGAGGAGCAAATCCCGGTGTTGGCTGCTCTGCGGGAGAGTATGCGGGCGGTACATCAGGCGGTCGCCGCATCGCCTGATTTTCCTCCTGCCCAGTTCCTGGCTCGGCTGGAGGAGTGGCAGCGGATGTTGGACGAACTGGGCCGGTATCTCGCTGCCCGGGGCGGGGCAAGCGCCGAGCAGTTGGCGACCCTCTTCGAGATCAGCACCACGCTGAACGCCTCTCTGGACATCGATGAGACTCTCAACCGGGTGATGGATTCGCTGATCCAACTGACCGGGGCTGAACGGGGTTGCCTGATGCTGGTGGACGACGACGGGGAGTTGAACATCGAGGTGGCTCACAATTTCGGCCACGGTGAGGAGTTGGACCTGAGCCGCACCGTCCTTCGAATGGCCATCGAGCAGAGGCGACCGGTGCTGACGACCAACGCCCAACTGGACCCTCGGTTCTCCGCCCAGGAAAGCGTCATCGGGTACGGGCTTCGCTCCATCATCTGCGTCCCCTTGCAGGTGCGAGAGCGGATCATCGGGGCTCTCTATCTGGACAACCGGATCAAGACCGGCGTCTTCTCTGAGGAGGACGTGGCCCTGCTGACCGCGTTTGCCAACCACGCGGCGGTGGCCATTGAGAACGCGCGGTTGTATACGGCGACGGATCGGACGCTGGCCGTCCGCGTGCGGGAACTGACGACGATGCAGCAGATCGACCGGGAGTTGAACGCCACCCTCGACATCCACCGGGTGCTGGAACTGACCCTCTCCTGGGCGATGCGGGCGACCGGTGCCAATGCCGGGATGTTGCGCCTGCTGGGGGATGACGGAGAGAGCGCCATCACCGTGCAGGACGGAGAATTGCCTCCTTCGATCTCTCCCTCGGACAGCGTTCAGAAGGCGATGGGGCGCGACGAGCCGATGGTGCTCAACGGAAGCCACATCGTGGTCCCCATCCGGTACAAGGGGGACACCATCGGGTTGATGGATCTGTGGCGGACGGGGGAGCGCGGTTTCTCCGAGGATCACGTGCAGTTTGTGGGGCGTCTGGCCGATCACGCCGCTATTGCTATCGCCAACGCCCGACTCTACGAGCAGGTCCGCCAGGCCAACCTCGCCAAGTCGGAGTTCGTCTCTCTGGTGGCCCACGAACTGCG